>CALMST010000253.1 GCA_937872315.1 uncultured Ignavibacteria bacterium
GTAGAATTAACCAGGTATTGGCTTGTTTGCGGAAACTCACAATTTCAAGAGGCCAAATGAAGAGTGGCGCTTTAATTATTTTAGTTGGATCTTGCTTTGCATGTTTAATTAAAATAGGATAACCAAAACCAAAAGTTTTTATTCCATGTTCCTTAAAGTTGTCCTCATTTTCAAAGACCATTGCATTCAACTTTTTTGATACGACTCCTATTCTTTTTTTAACTTCTGGAGATACATTGTTAAGATCAATTCCATCGAATGAGATCTTGAATTCAAAACAGGATTCATTTAAAAGAATATCCAGGAATTTTCTTGCAAGCCCGGGGCTTAAATAATTAAGATTCCCTAAATCAAGCCTTGCAACAAATCTTCCCGGCAGAGCATTTAGATGAATAGATTTTAAATTGCCGCCTTTAAGTTTGTCTCGTAATGCTTTTAAAAAGATTAGATCTATCATTGAAAGTTCTTAATAGCTTTGTATTTTTTTTTGTCTTTTTCTCAGAAAATCAACTAAATCTCACTGAATGAAGAACACTCCGCATCTTCCGCATATCGTAATCCTTTTTATAGTCTCCTTAAGCAGTAATGTCTTTAGTATAATGAAAATATCGTTCTGCCTGTATTGAGTAAAAGAGCTCATCTCGCTGCCAAGAGACCTTATCAACTTAAACACAACATCCCTTACAAAAGGCAGCATTTCCTCACCCGGAAGCAGACTCCGGTAAGACCATCTACATTTCCCGACCTCCTTCTTCGGAATATCACCTGCAGCTTTATCGAATACTGATTCAAACTTCATGTTTCTCTATTCCGAAATCTTTCTCCGTTCATTACCCTTATCTTCCAACTGCTTCAAAAAATTGAGATAAGACATCTGCACAATCGCCGTAAGCGGATTGGCAAACCCTCCCGACCAGAACTTTTCCCAGAGAGAGTCGATTTTGGATTTGAGGGTGGTGTTAGTGAGCATGGGTGAGTTTTTACTATTTTATGTTTTTTAAATAGTTTTCAAAAAAATTTAAAATCAAATCGAATTGAGTATCATAATTTTCAAATTTCCAAAATGTATTTCTTTCTTCAATAGGATAATTCTCAACATAATTAATCCCACCTATCCAATTTCCAGAAGAATGATTATTAGGATTTCTAATAATTAAATGGATGTCTTCTCTTTTTGGATAGTTACACCCAAATAATATAATTAATTCAAAAATTTGATTATTTAAACTTGTTACATAAATAGATCTCCAATCTGTATTTCCATTAATCCTACAAGTCTCTTTTCTAATCAAATTTAGTTCAATTAATTTTCTTTGAATCATAATCAAAGTTGTATCTCTTTTATTATATAACTCCGGAGGAATTGATTTTGGATGTAGATTTTGAAAATGCTCTAATTTATATGATGTTAATATTAAATCATATTCTTTCAATAATTTTTTATACTCTTTGATCAAATATTCTGGTTTTCCTTCTGAAGAATCATTTTTAATTGTATTGTAAATTTCATTCCAGGTAAAGACTTTAAATTCATTATCAATAAATGGGTGAGGAAACTGTGTTATTAAAATTACCTCCTTGTAAATTTTTTCTTGTGGATATTTTATCCTTATTTTTTCCATATATCTTTCTAATTGTTCCTTTCTTGGTTCATCATCTACTTTACATTCTATTACACCAACAAAATTTGATTCTAAGTCCTCAATATAAATGTCCACTCTATCATTATATAAAGGCTCTTGGACCAAAATATTAGGATTATTAATATTTGAATTATTGAATAATTGTTTCAATATATTTACTTTAAAATCCTGATTTGATTCTATGACTCCGGCAAAGACAATAGATATAAAATCTTCTTTTTTATTTATTAAAGATGAAACAGTCCATTTTTTTAATTCTAAAAACCAGTTCATATTTTTTCAAATTTTTAAAGTTATTCGTCAATTTTGTTTTGATTTTCTGACTTATTTGTTTCTTTATCCTTCCTTTCGATTTCTTTACTTGTCTTGATATTGTTTAGTAGTTCACTATTAAGTAATGAAGTTAATGAACCATCTAAAGACGAATTCATTAATTTTCCGAAATTTATAGCTTCAGAATTTAGATTTTTATAATTCTCTGTAAAATTCAAACCAATATTGTTTAAATTATTTTGAAATTCTTTTAAATTTGAATTCCAATTTTTTAAAACAGAGAATTGATCCGTAATTTTATTAAATGAATTCAGGTTACTTAATGATGTTTGATTTTGATAAAGATTATTCAATAAATGTTTATAATCATTCCTTTCATTAACTACCTCTCTTGTTTTTGTAGCTTCAATAATAGTTGTCTCATTTACTTTTTGGCTTAAGTATTTTCTGCTTAATATTAAAAAGTCATCGGAATGATACATAAAAAAACTAACATTGGAAGATTCTCTGAACTCCTGAATTAGTTCCGGTCTAGGACCAATTAATTTCTTTTTTCCCATTATTTTCCACCAATCAGATTTTTCATCGTCGGTTATTAAAATTATTGGCTTTTGACATTCTTTCGCTTTTTCTATTATCTGGAACCATATAAATAGATCTCCATATTTGCTGAATCCGATTTTATTGTTATTTATTTCGTCTTCGTATCCGGGAGGAATCTTATTTTTATATCTATATTCCCCTTCCTCAATAACCATTTTATACTTTTCCTGGGTGTAATTTTCACCAACTTTATTATTAAATAATCTAGTAACTCTTTCACCTATACTATCTTTTTTTATTATTTTTTCATAATTCCTCTTTTCCTTTTCAACTTCTTTTTTCTTTTTTGAAATTATATTCTTAATATTATCTATAAAATTTGCTTTTAAGTGAGGGTGATTTCTTTTAGCCTCGATAGATTCTTTAACTCGATTTAGATTTGTTTCTATGTTTGTAAGTTCTTCAATAAATTTCTTATAGTGTGTTATCTCTGTATTTATTGTTGATATCCTATTGTTGTGAAATTCAAATCCAACCTGATAAGGTACCCATATTCTTGATTCGATACCTTTTAGAATTTTCAGAAAGTCATTCCTAGTTGAGTTTGAATATCTATACAAGTTTAATAAAACATTTGTATCAAAAGTAAATAAACAATTATCCCAAAGATTTTTAATTTCTTTCTCACTTGGAGGATAAAAATGTGAAAACTTCTTTTTCATTTTTTTATCTTTAATTAATATGTTTTACAACTCGTTAAATAGTTGTATAGAATTGAAATCTCCCCCAGCCAGAACATATTCTTGAAAGAGTTGATTTTGGCTTTTTGAGTTAAGTTTTTGAGAATAGAATTAATTAATATAAAATGATTCATATTCAAATGGATATTTTAATTTTGATTTTATAAACTTAATAATTTTTATTTCCTCTTCATCTGGAAGATTTGGACCAACTATCTTAAGTTCAAATTTAAATTTCTGTTTTTGAAAATAAGAGTATGTTAATAATTGACCTAAGCCAGCTTTAATACAATGTTCTGGCCAATAATAAGGTTTTATTTCGTATAGTATCATTTTATTCTTTAATTTTAATATTATATCTATAAAGTCCTTTTCGACAAAAACATTTTCTTTTCCATATTTTTTCTTTAAATATTCTGAGAATTTTTTTTGAATCTGCTTATGCTTTTGATCAACAATATAAGGGGCATTTCCTTTTCTGAGCTGCTCCTTTATATTTCCTATATCGGAATGTTTACGACTTCTGATTTTTTTCTTATTTACTAACTTTTCCTTAACACTATCGATATCAATTGTCTCATATCCTTGAAAAATTTTATTAATTCTATTTTTATCAATTATTTCATCTACAGTTTTACTATAACCTCCAATTTCAAAGCGCTTCTTACAATTTGTTTCTATAAATTTTACATTTATACAGTGTCCCAAATTATTATCAAAACTATACAACCCGTTATCTTTTTCAACAACTATAGCATAAGCAGCAATTTCCAAGTTTGCTTTTCCAGTTCTTGGGTTGGGCATTCCGGATGATTTAATTGCAATCATATCACCGGGTTTCATTTTCAAAAATAATTTTAAAGCATGTTTTGCACCAACATTTTTTTCCTTATTATTTAATAGAATGTTCAGTTCTTTACTAATATTTATTTCCGAATCATTCCATAGATAACCTATGTCATACTTAGGTGCAAATCCAGTTGAAATAACTTCCTTTTTAATTAATTCAGGTAAAATATCTTTATTATGTTTTCCTCCATATTTTGAACCTACTAAAAAATAATTATTTTTTCTTTTTTCTAAAGCTTCATACTTGTCATAAATTTCATTTGAAAATTCATAAATATTTCTACCTTTTAGCTGCTTCATTATAAACTTTTGCAAAACGGAAATTTTCGTATCTTTGTTAAATTCCACCCCTAATTCTTTTGCAGCAAATAAAATTAAATCCTTTTCAAAAAAAGGCGCTAATTTTTCATAAGAATATAAATATGCAATCTTCCATTTCAAAAACTGATGTAAATGAATATTATCAATTTCTTCAAATTTTTTATTCTTGACTAAATTTAATACCTTGAGAATATTATCCTTAACATAATGAAAAGCTTTGTTTCTTGTATCCCCATAGTTCTTTAGCCATGAATATTTATTATCAGAATTGTAAAATTTCGGACTTGGGAGTTTATCAATCTTTTTTCTTCTATAAATCCCAAATTTATTTGAAGGAACACCTTTTATACTTCCAAGTGAACCGGTTTTTGTTTCTACCCAATAGCAAAAAGTATCTTGATTTTCAATGTCCGTATATTCTCCTAATTTAATTTTATTGATATTTTCTGTTGTCCATCTATTTAAAAAGCTCGCTAACATATTTCTATATTCTGAAGTTGTGTATCTCATAATTTTTTAAATATATTTTAAATAATTAATATCATTTTTTAATATAATTCCGAATATCTTTGGCAAATTCATAATATTTCTTATCAACATAGAAATCTAATATTTCTATTACTTTTTTCTCGAAACCCTGATCGTTGATGAACTTAATCAAAGATAGTATATCTTCTTTCTTATAAGTTGGTATACTAGGTGGGTCACTATACTTTAAAAGATTTATGAAAATTTCCCCTAGCTTATCAGCGACAAATATACTTTCGCCTTTATCTTTTAATAGATTTAATGCTTCAATAAAATAGGTATTATTGTATGTTAAGTAAGTATAAGGAACAATTTGATTTAACCATTCATAATTATTTTTATTTATTTCAAATAAATAATATGTTAATCTTGATAAATCTGACAATATTTCTTTTTCTTCAGTTGTGAAATCTCTTCCCGAAAAACTTTCAAATCTCTTAAAAAGATGCCTCCAAAATTTCAACACTTTGATCCTTTGACAACAAGATTTTTTAAAATAATCATTTTCTAAAAAATAATTATTAAATACTATATCATCTTTAATAGCCCAAAAATAATTAATAATATTTTGTGTATCTTTTGTAGATTCAAGTAATTTACTAAATAGTCCGGAATTCAAGTTTTCATAATCATTAAGGTATCCAACCGATAAATGAATAGCCAAGTTTTTTCTTGAATGATTATTATCATTAATTTTAATGTTAGATAAGTTTTCATAATTATCAAGCATTACATTAAATAAATCTATAAAAACTCTACTATTCCACATATATCCATTCATAAATGCTTTCCACAGAACCAATTTATCACTTTCAATTAGCTTATTGCTTTTTATTAAATAAGAAAACGACCATTTCTTATCGAACCAAATAAATAAGTTAATATGATAACCAAACATAGAATACATTTGAATTACTTCTTCTTTAAGTAGGTTTTTAAATAAATCCCTATCTTCTTTTTTCCATTTAACAGTTATATCTTTTTCTTCTTTTAGTGTTAAATTTCTTAAACATAGAATGTAAGCCTCAATAATATTCCCGATAGGCGTATTAATTGAAATATTCCAATAGTCTTCATTTTCAAGATTGTCAATTTCTCCTTTCAATTGATCTCTATATTCGAGAAGTTTTAACAAAATTATTCTTATATCTTCATTTGATTTTTTATCTAACTCAATATTTCGATTTCTCATTAATTCTCTAATAGAAGAATAAATATCATAAAAAATTGAATAAGGTGACATTTTTCTTCTTTGAGTATCCATTAATAATTCTTCTTTCCTATCATACAAATCTAATAATGATTGTACGAATTCATTAAACTCACCAATTTGAAAATTTGTATTACTTCTGTTCAAATCTTGAAATGATAAAAAAATTGTTGATATCATTGATATTGGAGAATCAATAAAAGGCTTTAAATCATTAAAAAATTTTTCTGGATTTTGAATAATTAATCTTCTTAAAGTTTGTAAAAGCCCATTTAAATATTTGTTATTTTCTTGTGACTTTTCATTTTCTAACCTTTTAGCCTTTTCTACTATTTCTGCTGAACTCATATTTAATATTTCTTCATCTGTAAATGGTGATATACCTGTATTTTCTTCGAGATAATCAAATGATGAAATTGGACTAAATGCTGGATTTAAAACATATTCAATTTTAGATTTATTAATATAATCTTTATATTTTGCTTCAAATACAGGTATATGTTTCAAAGCAGCATACAACCTTTGTTTCCATTGAAGAATATATGTTTCATCTGAATCTTTCAACTCAGGTCCGCGTTCGAAATATTTTTTTAACAGTTTAATTTGTTTTTGATTCAAGTTTTGTAATTTTTTAAAAAAATGCTTTAATTCATCTCCAAAAAATATTCCTTCAAATATTACACCATTTAAGTTTTCTTTTTGTATATTCTTCCAGAACAATTCGGAGTAATCAATTTTACTTTTAGCCACAATATACAAAAACAATTTTATAAAATAGAAATACTCATCATTAATTAAATCACCTAATATTTGTTTAGTTAATTTAATGTTATAAATTAATTCACTGTTAGATTTAGTTAAAATTATTTTTTTTAATATTTTGCTATATAGATTTAAAGCATCATAGTTAACATCATGAGTATCATCGTATAAAGATTCATATGTTTTTCTTGAGAATAAACTTGAATATATAGAATATGACAAGTTTTTAACGTCTGTATCTTTTTGAAATAAATTGTTGTCGATTTCAATTAAATTATGAAATAAGGAAGAAATAGTCTCATTTTTAGAAGTAACTTTTGATTTAAATTTCAAAAGGAGTTTTTTATTTCGTTTTACATCTTTAATAAAATCATACCTTCTTTCGTTTGAAGTTAAATTCTTAATAAAGTATATTTTGAAGTTAATATTAGGAAGATTTGCCACCATATTCACTTCAATCATTCCATCTATACAATCAACATAATATACATTCTTATTTACAATAAGTGCTTTGTTCATTTCGGTCTTTAAAAAAGAATAAAATGAAAATGTAAACTTGTCTGAAAAAATATTTAGAAAGTCTTCATCATTAAATAATTCGTTTACCCAATAATTGTCACCAACAATTTCAAAATTTACATATCCCGAATAATATGGTTTAGATTGAATTCTTTTTTTTACCTTCAGTAATATCCTAAGAATTCTTTCTCCTTTTAAGACATCCTTATTACTACAATTTTCACAAATAAACTTTTTAATAAGATTTTGAGTAATTTCAGATGTAATTAACATATCTTGCTGAGTTTGATTAATCCATCCTTTAATTAAGTTTATAGTTTTTATACTTACTAAATTCTTATTAATTCGAGTAAGGAATTTAGCAAATAAATAATAGGTATATGAGTTATGTAAATTATTATTAAAATTGAACTCGCTAACTTTCTTTATAAAATTAATTATCTCAACTTGAAAATAATTGCTTGTATTAAATTCTTGCCCTTGAGTTATATTATCAAAGTAGTATAATAGATCCCAGTTTATTAATATTGTAGAGCCATTTTCCAAAATTTTAGGTTTAGGTTGATATGTTTCAGGTTCAAAAAATCCCAAATATTTAAGTGGCTCAAACCAAAACAAATCATTCTTATTCTGAAAAAAATAAGTTCTCGAAACTTCGTCATCTTGTATTCTTTGCAAGACCTGTATCTGTTTTTCAGTCAGATGATATTCGCTTTGCAATTCCGATATTTCATTTCTAGATAGCATTATACTGAATCTATTAAATCTAAATCTTCCATTCTTGGTGACCTTATTTCATTTACTACATCTCTAAATTTATAAAGTATAGGTAATATTGATTCATAATTGCTGTAATCAATATAGTAGAAAAGAGGGCATATTGAAAATACCTCCAAATATCTTTCCTCAATTGAAATCCTGTTTAGTTCATTCGAAAACATAGGCATTAGAGAATAATGAGAAATTGTTTTCGTATAGTTATTTTCCTTTGCAGCAAGAAATATGTTAGTTAGAATCTCATAGTCACCTAATCCATATCCAATAAATAAAACAGTGAATCTGCCTGAAAAAATGTCTTTCAAGAGTTCTTTTATTTCATGCTTATCATAAAAACTAAAATAATTTTCATTATTAAAGATTGAAGTAGAGATATTATCAATAGAGCCATGCAAATAAAAAATATTTCCATTATTTATTAAAGATGAAATTTTTGACGGAATCTCTTTAGTTAAATCATAAATGTCTTGTGGGCTTTCGAACTTTGGTCTAGCTTCCTCCATCCCTTTATCGATATTTGTAGTTATATATGCATATGCTTTAATTTCTAATAAAAGTTCATGTACCTCTTTAAATAATTGATAATTTTTGGGTTTTACAGATTTTATAATAAGTTTATTAAAATCTTCTATTTTGCCATTAGCATCAGCTAATTTTCGGCAAATTGTTAATACTTTTCTTACGTCCAATATACTAAGCTTTTTCAGTTCGTCTGATTCTGAATAATTGAGAATACTTGGCGTAAGTCCATTTATTACATTATTGGATAATCCCTGCCAACTTTCACAACCTGCAATTCGTGAAAGTCCAGCTCCCCAAAATAATATTAAAGTCTTTTCTTTTATGGATTTCTTCAATTTCTCTAACCGAGGTTCGCTTAAGTCAAATACATTGTCATTTGCATCATTCAAATCGGTTTTATTGTATCGCTCGATTCTTTTCATAAAATATTCTTCAATACTATTATATTTAATATATTATAAAACTTTTAAGATATTAATTAAACAATTGAGATATTTCTTATGACTCATTTTAAAATACTAAGCAGCTAGTTTCTTAGTCAATTCAACTATATCCTTTATCTCTCCCTCCGTAAACAACCTCTCCACAGCATTCATACCAAACTGCGTAAATGGCACATCATAAAGATCTGAAAGTTCCAGTTTCCTCCGATCAAGAAACACTGTCTGAACTGCCCTCAGGAATCTTGACTGATCGGCATTGTAATTATGTTCGAGTATGAATGCGTCAAATGACTTGCCTATAATGTCTTTGTATGACGGCAGAGTTTCGAGATTCAGAACATGCTTAAGGAAATCCACAAAGCTCCCTACTCTGATACCGAATGCTTTCAGCATATTTTCTTCACCGAGACTTATGTCATCCCGGTCGAATTCCGTTTCGAGTGTTTCCTCAAGTCTTATCAGATCTTCAGTATTCACTTCTTCTCCTGCCATAAGTTTTTTAATGGTCGGATGTTCGGAAGCCAGCTTAGTGATCTTTTCTTCGATCTTCTTTTTGTATTCGTCCACATACACTTTCTTCGAATCCTTTTTCAGAACTATCCACTTCCTGGAATCTATAATGTCATCGAGTCCGAGTTCAATCACTATGGACGGTTTATCTCTTTTATATTTCATCAAAGGAGCAAGTGCTTCCTTTGCATCATCGATCTTCTTAAGAGTTATATCTTCCCAGAATGTATTTGTAAGGATATCATTTATAAGGGATTTTTCAGTTGCCACCTGCGGGAGATTCAGCGGAAGCAGAGAAACATCTTCTTTTATTGATTCAATCATCTGTTCAAGTTTCTTTTTCTCCAGATGAGAAAGACCGCATCTCTCCATCTTGCTTGTGAAGAAAGCGACCGGAGGATTTAATCCCGGTACGAACTTTAATAGCGGCGCAACTTTCAACCTTAAGAATGCTATTTTATCCGGAGAAATATAATTCCAGAAATCATCTTCCCATGCCTGTGACACTTCTCCGAATACTTTTTTGACGGAAAATGACTCCATAGGTATTTCCGAGATCTGCGAACGCAAGTCTTTGATAATTCTCTTTGCATTTTCATTTGACTGATCTCCGAGAAACTTTATGAGTTTATTTAGACGTGTATTAAAGATTGTGATGAGTACAGGAATCTGTCTCTTGCCTTCATCATCCGGCGGCATCATCTGGAAGTGTTCGAAGTTTTCCCAGAAGTCAACTATCAGAAAGTTATCCTTATGCCTGTCGGGAAGAAGTTCATACTTATTGCAAGCTTCATGATGTCGTGTCCCCCGCCCTATCATCTGCCAGAATTTGATCTGCGAATTCACGGGTTTCATAAATCCAAGAT
>CALMST010000254.1 GCA_937872315.1 uncultured Ignavibacteria bacterium
TTATTTCCTGATTATAGCTTTTTTATTAAAAAATTCTGCCTGGAGTTTATTGTATTTATTATCCGGATCACCGCCTATATCAAAATAGGAAAATGAATCCGGAATTACAGTAAGACTGTCAATGGTTACCGTGTCTTCAGCGGAAGATCTGATCCTGTCATATCTTTCATTTAATTCCGAATTGAATTTAACAGCAGTACCATTCTTCAGATCTTTATATGCAGTTTTCACGCTGTTTGTCTCTTTCATAAATGAGATTAAAATAGCCAGTGTAAGAAACACAATGACATATTCGGGAATAGGTTTTTCCGGCAATTGTTTTTTAATATTTATGTAATTCAGAATGATAATAATATTGACAAACCATCCGGCAAGAAAGATAAAATATATTACATTCAATGTTCTGTATGGAGTCGAAGTACCCAGACTCCAGTATGAAACAAAAATTCCCGAAAACATTGATATTAAATAAATTCCAACTGAATAGAACGGATTAATGATCACAGTATTTGTCCAGGGTTTTTTATTCAGTACGAATTTTAAATAAAACGAAATAAACAGAACAGTAAATATTATTAAAGGCAGATCATACAACCTGTATATGATAAACTTAATAAGATCTGTTATGGAATTTTTTAAAGAAAACAAGAGCTGATGACTGTCCGGATTTGTGGATAATCTATAACTGTTGCCCGGAGCCATATATACTATTATAAACGATACTACAGCAACCAGTGCAAATATGAGTAGATTCCTGTTTATACTTTTAGTGACCACACTGTTATAGAAAAATGATCCCGTGAAAAATACCACTGTCATCAGCATTGAAACTTCATTGCATCCGATAATCGCAAAAATAAGAAGTGATATTATAATGACATTCCTTTTTTTTGCAGATTCCCCTCTCAGAAAACCGATATAAAAGTATGCCAGAAACACCATAAGGATGTTTGCCAGCTGATATATTACGGAAGATGCCATCCAGTAAAGAGCAAGTCCGGCTTCAGGCAATCCGTAAACGAACAAATAACAAAATGACAGAGTGCAAATCAATTTTTGTTTTAAAGTAAGACATCCTGAAGCAATTTTATCAACCGTAATATATACCGCTAATATGAATGCAATTAACATTACAAAAGAAAGAATCTTATATCCGGCAAAGCATCCATAGATGAGAGGATTGACGCTGCTCAAAAAAGCCTGCGAGAAATACCTTCCCGACCAGGTGACATACCATATATACTGGGACTGAAAGAATCCGTTCTGAGTCGCAATTCCCGTATATTCAAAATCATCCCAGCTCGGATGAATGAAATAAGTCAGAAGAATGAATGGGATAATTGCAAATATCAAAAACAGCAGGATGCTGTTCTCAAATAGTACAGCCGTTAATTTTTTAACTTTCAGATCCATAGTTTATTCTTCAGATTTCAAAGTATCTTTTTTTAAGACCGCTATGCTTTTTTTATTAAAATAATGAGCATACATTTTATTAAACTCCAGATCCGGGTCTGATGTGATGTCGGTGAAGAAGATCGTTCTTGGCTGCATCTCCACCTCTCCCAGCACAAGACTGTCGGAAGTGCTTTTTTCTATCATCTTATACCTTTCATTTAATTCTGTATTGTACTTCGAAGCATTGCCGAGTAGAAGATCCGCATATACATTTTTCACATTGTTCTTCTTCAGAAGAAACAAACACATTATAATTAACGGGATAAGATAAACATAACCGGGTACTTTTTCAAATTTTATTTTTAAATTTTCCTTTCTGCCATAAACATATTTGCATAGCACAAACACATTATAAAACCAAGCGGCAAGAAACATCAAATATATAATGTTTACGGTTCTGCTGAATGGTGCTCTTCCAAGACTCCACACGGGTGTAAAAAACAGAATAAATAAGATCACAAGAGACGATATTCCCGCAAACTTTGGGTCAAATGCCGGACCTTTCATTACGGCTTTGTCAGCATTTATAATTTTTACAAACAGAGGGATAAGTAAAACTGTAACAAATAGCAGAGGTGATAAAAATATCCAGGAGATAAGATAATCCCAGAATGCAGAAGCGGTTGTTATCAAAGAAGGTATTAACTTATGACTGTCAGGATAAAGAGAACCCCTGACTTTATTACCCGGCGCCGTGATAAGAATAAGTGAGCCGGTTGCGCAGACGACAGCAAACAGGATTAACCTTCCTTTTATTTTTTTCTTTGTAATAATTTCATACACTAACAATAAAGAAATCATCAGAACTCCCGAAACCATTGACATTTCACTGCAGCCGGCTATTGAAGCCACACAGACGGCAGTTGCAAATGTAAGCATATTTTTTTTATAAGTATCTTCCTGATCATTGATCTTAGAATACAATATTGCAAAAAGCATTATCAGAATTATCCCAACCTGATAAACTACCGATGCCGTCAGCCAGTAAAAACTCTGTGAAAGAGATGGCATTGCATAAAGATACATGAACATGAATGAAAGAGTGAATATTAACTTTTCTTTTTTTGAAAGAATAGAAGTGGTTAATCTCGAGAAAAGAGCATAAAGTGTAATCACGAATGTAACCATAAGAAGAAAAGTAACTATCTTGTAGCCTGTAAGTGAGTTAAAGTAAAGTGGGTTATAACTCATTACAGCATTTGAAAAATATTTACCGGTCCAGTTTTTGTAATAGTGAATCTGTGTATCAACGAATCCCTTTATTTCAGTATTTTCAGCCATTCCCCAATCATCTGCCGAAGGATGATTGTAAATGAACAATACAAAAAACGGTATTATCATTAGCAATAAAAATGCCAGAAGTGTATTCCCGTAAAATTTATTACTTAAAAAGTTTTTCAAAAAAAAATGAGTTAAATGTATAGTCAGCAAATTATGAAAATTAGATCGATAATTAAAGTCTTTGCAATACATTGAAATTTATTCCGCCTCTAGGATTCCAAGCCTCTATGGCTCTGAGACTCTAAAGCTCTGAGACTCTGAGAAACAATAAATCAAATGGGGGTTCCAATCCCTTAAGGATTGAGTATCGGTAACAAAAAATCAAACCAAAATCCAATCCCGCAGGGATTGGGTGTTAATCATAAGCAGGGTGTACCTTTGCGGGGAAAGGAAAAATTAAATCAAATTCAGTTTCACAACCGGCAAATTTTACAGTTTGACTATTCTATAGGTTAGAGATATTTTCTTTAAGATATTACAGACTTTATGAACACATTAAGTAACGTGCCTGCTCTGAAATTTGCCCTGATACTTTCTCTCGGCATCATCACCGGATCAATGATTCTTTTTGATACTTTCATTTTAACAATTGTAATTTTCACAATTCTGATATTTCTGATAATATATTTTTGGAGAAAAGAAGATATTGAAACAAACATTTGTCTTTACTTAACATTCCTTCTTATCTTTATAACCGGTATTTACAGAGCAAATACCGGATTTTATTTCATACCGGATAATTCAGTAAAATTCTTTCCCGAGACACAAAGGAAAGATCTTGTTTCACTTACAGGTATTATTAAAGATATCCCGGAATCTGATTCTATGAGTATTAAATTTACACTGGAATGTGAAAATATAAAATCACAATCTGATACATTCTATGTCACAGGAGATATCAGATGCGCCATCAGGAAGAATATGTTCAGTAAAACTGAAGAGAATCCTCCCGGACTCTTTGCCGGGGATAAAATCATTCTCAAAGGGAAACTATCCGAACCCGCCGGTAAAAGAAATCCCGGTGAATTTGATTATAGAAGATATCTTGAGATACATGATATTTATAAGACATTTTATGCAAACGGTTACAATAACGTGACAGTAGTATCGGGTAATAATCTGAATTTTCTGTATCAAAAAATAATATTTCCGGCTAAGCAGTATGTACTAAGGATCATTGATAAATTTTATGACTCTGATGAAGCTTCATATCTGAAAGGACTTGTTACAGGAGAGAGAAGCGGAATTTCGGAGGACATGAAAAATGATTTCGTAAATGCCGGAGTAATGCACCTTATTGCTGTATCCGGACTGAATGTAGCTTACATAATAATTTTTGTTATGCTCACATTATCTGTTCTGAGAGTATCATTATTACCAAAAATAATAATTACCATAAGCTTTCTGATATTTTACTGCATTTTTACGGGAAGCTCGGCATCCATAGTCAGAGCAAGCATCATGGGAATACTTGTTCTGACAGCGTTACTTATAGAAAGGAAGATACTTTTTTATAATTCACTCGGAGTGGCTGCCATGCTTATACTTCTTTTTGATCCAAAGCAATTGTTTGATGCCGGATTCATACTCTCTTTTTCAGCAACATTCTCAATGGTAATTTTATATACACGATTCGAGCAATTATTTTTAACCAGACTTCCCGGGTACGGATCGCCATTAAAAAAATTCACACTTGCTTTAATGGTGTTACTTTTTACATCTCTTGCCGCTCAGATCGGAACCATTCCAATAACCGCAAATTATTTCGGCAGGATCTCACTCATTTCACTTTTAGCAAACGTCATAGCAGTTCCTCTTGCCAATCTGTCACTGGCAATAGGATTTCTTCAGATATTCTTATCGGTAATATCGGATAATCTTTCATCTTTGGCAGCAGAGACGAACGGACTTCTTTTAAGTTGCCAGCTTTCATTTATAAAATGGTGCGCTTCTCTTGAGTTTGCATTTATAAAAGTAAGGGATTTTAATTATGCTGACATGATATTCTTTTATGGAACCGTGATCCTGATTTTCACAATAAAAAGCAGAAGGGAAATTTATGCAAGAATTTTACTATGCTTTTTGCTTGCCGGAGGAAATTTCATATTCAATTTTGAAATGACAAAGAGACTGAGAATTACATTTATGGATATTGGCCAGGGAGACTGCGCACTTATTCAGACTCCGGACGGCAGTAACATACTCGTTGACTGCGGACAAATATCCTTTACTTCCGACAGCGGAGAAAGGACGATAATTCCTTATCTGGAAAGATGCGGGATTAGCAGAATAGATCTTTTAGTCATCACCCATTTACATATGGATCATATCGGCGGTATAAATTCAATTCTGAAAAATATCGAAGTCGGAAAGATACTGGACAGCGGTCAGAAATACAACACCGGATTTATCAGTACAATGGACAGTCTGATAAAAGTTAAAAATGTTAAGCGGGAGGTGGTCTCCTCCGGAGATCACATTGATGATATGAAAGACATCAGGATGTACTTTTTATATCCAGGGAATAATTACAGATACAAAGATCTTAATTATCAGAAAGAGAATCTTAATAATGGTTCGGTCACGTTTATACTTAAATACGGTGATACGGATTTTCTATTTACAGGTGATGCTGAGAAGGAATCAGAAGAAGTAATGGTAAGACAGTATTCCGATTTTCTTAAATCTGATGTACTAAAAGCAGCTCATCACGGCAGCATTACGTCAACGACAATCCCATTTATATTAAAAACCAAACCTGAACTTGCAGTAATCTCATGCGGTAAATACAATAAGTTCAATCATCCTTCAGACATAATTCTGAAAAGACTTGAAACTTCCGGAGCAAAGGTATTCCGAACTGACACCGATGCAGCCATTTTAATGGAAAGCGACGGCAAGGATATAGAAATAATAGACTGGAAATAATTAAAATTTCACTCTGACCCGATATATCACCTTACCTCTTGATGCGGTAAATGAAGCTTCGTTGATCGATTTATCATAATCAAAATCATAGATATTATCATACGTTTTACCAAGTGATACATTATCCGCAAAAGCTTCTTTTGTCATTGCATAAGTTACAGGTTCCATTTTTGTATCGGCAATATAAAAGATCTTATCATTTACCGTATAAATCAGATTTGAAATATAAAGAAATTTATCTGTTCCCGAAACGTTGGATGGAAACGGAAGGACTCCTTCATTTGTGACAACTACGTATTTATTGTTTACGGAATCCACATACTCTGCAGCCGAAAATGCATATTTATTACCCGGACCGTAAGCAAGTATATAAGATGAATCTTTATAATACTGATAAGCAAGAAATGAATATGAACCGATATTTTTATCACCGATAAATAAAGTGGTCTGATAATTATTATTCAACGCTTTTTCATCATAAGTTTGCCCGCCATAAAAAACATCTCCCGAAGGAGTAAATCCATAATCATATATGTCATCATATTTCTTTTTATTTAATATTATCCTGCTTTCGCCGTAATTCATCAAGAGAAGTCTTTCCTTTTTACTGATATTGGCAATTCCTGAATACAGCATTTCACCTTTAGCATTATACACTATCTGACCTATATTATATCCTAGTTCATAAGCCTTATTATTTTCAACAAGAAATGATTTTGTATAATAATCATCATAGGAGTTTCCATCCCCGCTCTTTTCTGATGAAGCGATAATTATTTCACTGTTTCCAATATATGATACAACTCCGTCAGAGCTTACTTTAAGATCAGAAATTCCTGTACTGAACGAAGAGGGAAAGTCCGCAGTGTTTCCGGAGGAAGGAAACGGCTGTTTATCATTGCCGACCACCACATAGTAAGAATACCTGTAATCTCCGATAGAATCCGCAGCCACATAAACCGGCTCATTGTTCTGATCAAACACCAGAGGCATGCTAACCATCGGAAAACTTTTATAGGTCTTATTACCGGATACAACAAGTTCACCTCCGGTATATTCATAGAACCTTCCCGTCTTTTTAGCAATATAACTTAGTTCATTATTTTTATTATAGACCAGGCTTCCTTCATTGATATCAGCGTAATCAGTTTTTATCTCTTCAGATTCCGAAATCATAGAAGTCTTTCCGTATTTTGTGGCAAGGAAAACTCTCTCGTCTTTTTTATTTTTAAAGAAAAATTTTTCATCATAGGCAACCATGTCACCTTCAGTCTGATTAGAAAGCATTTCAGAATTGAATGTTGGTCTGATGTTATCATATTCTTCAGACTGTCTGAATCCGGAATTTATGCTGTAATAACCGATCCGGTATTTCTCCCCTGTTTTAAAAATAAACACGTATTCATTTTGCTTGTTCAGAAATGAACTGTATTGCTCAATGTAACTGTAATTTTTTATCTGTTCTCCATTTACTATAAGAAAATAATTATCAGCCCCGTAATCCTCTTTATAATCAGTTGCTATGGTATAATAGTTACCCTCCTTATCAAATACAATCTGCAATGGTTCTATATAATCATACTTATCGGAAAGATTCTTTTGTGAAATGATGAAATTCTTATTTTCATCATTTATTCTGTAAACATAAGCATAATTTGTACCTGTCTTATCATACTTAAGATAATACGGATCCGCATCTCCGTTAAAAGTCAGATTAAAAATTTCAGTTTCGGTAATTGTCTGTGAGAATGCGGCCTGAACACTCAGCAAAAAAAGAATAGTGTAAATTATTTTCATTAAATTTAATTTTTCATCAAAATTAACTGAATAGATATTAACATTAAAGATTCTTTTGAGTATTTTAATTGTTTCCCATTTAACAAACTGTATCCATCGGGTTATAAGAATTTTACTATATTAAATTTAATATATTTTTAACATTATTGGAAAATTCATAATTAATGCTGATTAAATACAAATTAATTTTATCTGTTTTGATCGTGCTGATCTTCTGCTCATGTTCAAAGGATCAGACAAGTAAAGTCAAATCATCTTCTGATAAGGAAATCAAAGAGGAGAAGTTAAGAACATCCGGCAACATTTCAAATAGTGAATTATCAAAATATGACATAGGTTCAATAAATCCCCGGATAATAGAACTTTCCAAAGAATTAAAGGAAATATCCGGGCTTACCATGACTCCTGACGGAAGATTGTTTGCTCAGCAGGATGAAGACGGAATAGTTTATCAGCTCAATACGGAGACCGGTGAAGTGATCAAGAGATTTTATCTGGGTGAACCTCCATTACGGAAAGACTTTGAAGACATTGCATTTGCAAATAATAAGTTTTATATGCTTCACAGCAACGGAGATATTTATGAATTCAGTGAAGGGAATAACGGAGAAGGAGTTAATTATAAATTATATAAAACAGATCTGTCTAAAGAAAACGATGTGGAAGGAATGTGCTTTGATCCGGAAACAAATTCACTGTTACTCATAACGAAGGGTAAATCAGGTACAAATGACAGTGATGACAAAGCTGTTTATTCATTTTCATTATCTGATATGAAATTTAACCCTGAGCCGGGATTTGTATTGAAGAGATCTGAAATTAAGAACTATTTTAATCCGTCAGGAATAGAATATAATCATCTCAGCGGAACATTTTTTGTAATAGCGGCAAACGGGAATGAGATAGTTGAAGTCTCAAAAGAAGGGATAGTGCTTGGAAATGAAAAACTTCCGGGAAAGATCCACGCGCAGCCGGAAGGAATTACCTTTCTTCAGGACGGTACTATGTATATAAGTAATGAAAGTAAAAAAGATCACGCAAATTTAGTTATTTATCCTCTGATAAAGTAAGGTTGTTTCTGATCTGCTTACAGATCTGAATTTAAAAAAAGCAAAAAGGGGTTTTTAAAAAAAATATTATATGAGATTAAAGTTATTACTTTTCATTTTTTGCATATCGGCTCTGCCGGTTTTTTCTCAGCCCGACAGCGGCGCAACTGCTGATTATTATTCAGGAAAGAAAAAAGTTGTCGCCGGTAGTGAATACAAGATCAGCGGATTTGCGGAGATATTTTTAGGCAAACACTGGCGGGATCTCTGGACGACTCCTTTTGAAGCTGACATATTGAATCTTGATAAATATGCAGGAGGACTCACTCCTTTCAAACGGGGAGGCGGTCTGCAGACCAAATCTTTAAGATTGAAAGGTGAAGACGGAAAAGTCTATAAATTCAGATCTATTGACAAAGACCCGTCCAAGATTCTGCCGGATGATCTGAAGAATACAATTATTGCTGATGCATTTCAGGATCAGATAAGTACGTCAAATCCTTTTGCCGCAGTGATAGTCTCATCAATGCTAAACCAGCTTGGCATTATCAATTCAGTCCCTACCATAGTTTACATGCCGGATGATGAAAAATTGGGAGAATACCGGAAGGATTTCGGAAATGTGCTCGGCACCATTGAAGAAAATCCTGAAGACGGAAAAGAAGAGGGTGAAAAAGGTTTCGGCGAGTCAGATAAAATAACCAAGTCTTTTAAATTATATAAGAAGCTGGAAAAGGATAATGATGTAAAAGTTGATCCTGTCGAATTCCTGAAAGCGCGGATGTTTGATCTGATGATCGGCGACTGGGACAGACATTCGGATCAGTGGGTCTGGGCGGGTTTTGAGGAAGACGGTAAGCTGGTATATAAACCTGTGCCGAGAGACAGGGATCAGGCATTTTGTTTATATGACGGAGTTATACCTTTCTTTGTCGGAGAATATGTGACTCAGATAGAAGGTTACGGAGAAGATTATCCCAGGATTTATGATCTTTCATGGAACGGGAGATATGTTGACAGAAGGTTTTTACCTGAGGCTTCAAAAAAGCAATTTGATTCTATCGCAGTACTTATACAGAATACGATCACAGATGAAATTATCAGTAAATCAGTCAGACAGCTTCCGGAAGATCTTTATAAAAAAGAAGGAAAGTTTTTGACAAACATGATAATTTCAAGAAAGAATCAGCTCAGAGATATAGTAGATGAATACTATGAATTGATAAATCAGACAGCCGATTTATATGCTAGTGATAAAAGCGAATTCATTGAAATAAATAATATCGGTGATGACAAAGTGGAAGTAAAAATGTACAAGCTGGATAAAGAAACGAATGAAAAAAAAGGAGAGCCGTTTTTTCATAAAGTCTTTGATGATGAATTTACAGATGAAATAAGAATTTATCTCAATGAAGGAAAGGACATACTCGAGGTAAACGGTGAAGACAACAGCGGAATTGATGTTAGAGTCATTAAAGACAAACAAAAGCTGAGAGTAAAAGGTAATAAAGACAGCAGCATAGATTTTTACAGCGATACGAGACCAAAGAAAGATCTCAAAGAAAGATATGAACCCGCTGTGGAAGACCGAGGTACGGAATGGAGATTCACACCGGTATTGAATTATGATACAGATAACGGACTTGAGATAGGCGGCGGACCGGTCCTGTATAAATACGGATTCAGGGCAACTCCCTATGTGTACAGAATGCAGCTTACAGGCAGCTACGCTTTCAATGCAGAGAGTTATAATTTTAAATATTACGGTGACTTTTATACAATTATAAAAAACACGCGTATCAATCTTGCTATTGAACAAACCCAGCTTGCGGTAACCAGATTTTTCGGAGAAGGAAACGAAACTCCGTACAGCGACAGTCTTCAGGATATAAAATATTATGATGTGAAACAGGAATTATTCAGAGTCGCTCCTACTTTTTATATACCGTTCGGAAAAAAATCTGAATTAAGACTAACGCCTTTTTATAAACATTCAAATGTAAGTTATGATCAGAATACTTTGCTTGGACAGGATACAGGTATTTACGGGATAGGAAGAATCAGTTTTGCAGGTATCAATACGATTTTTCAATATGACAGCAGAGACAATATAATGGAGCCTTATTCAGGAATTTATGCCCAGGCTCTTGGTAACTGGACTCCCGATTTCTTTCCGAATAATAACGGATTCGGTAAGGCAGGACTGGATATAAGAGCTTATGTATCTACTGATACTGTAAAGGGAGTTACGTTCGCATTCCGAGGCGGCGGCGGTAAGGTCTGGGGTGATTATCCGTTTTATGAATCAGTCTTTCTCGGAGGAGCAAATTCCCTGAAAGGATTCTCAAGAGAAAGATTTGCCGGAGACGGTGTTTTGCTTGGCGAGGCTGAGGTACGAATGGGATTGACAAGAATAAACGTAATAATTCCGGGTACTTTAGGAATTTCATTATTTGGCGGTACGGGAAGGGTCTTTCTTAACGGAGAGGATTCCAAAAGATGGCACAGTTCATTTGGTTCCACTTTATGGATCACGTATCTTCAGAGAGCCATGAATATCGGAGTGACGGTAGCTAAATCAGATGAAGGTTTCAAAGTTTTTGTCGGTACCGGTTTGTTCCTGTAATTTTTCGGAGAATTTTTTTTCCCAATTTGAAGAAAAAACTGTATCGTCCGGGAATAATTTATATTCATTACATATAATGGCAGGCTCAGTAAAAGTAAAGCAAAAGATCAGATCTGTTTTGCTTATTTCCTTTTTCGGGATAATAGCGGGATTGCTTTTTGTCGGATTATCTTTTGGTTTTGATGCTGTCCATGTAGTAAAAGCGGTTACGGGCGGATTTATAATAACTTTTGTAATCGGTCTGATCGAGAACTTTATCTTTCAGAGCAAATTCAGGAAACTGAGATTTTCAACTATTCTTGTTATAAGAACCCTGGTATATGTACTGGTCATATCATTAACAGTGATCATCGTCTGGGTGACACATGAAAGCAGCGTGAACAAGGTGGGATTCATTACAACACTGGGATCGGAGGATTTCAGGTATTTCATTTTAAAGGGAGATTTTAAGGTCATTTTAATTTTTGCTATAGTCTTCAGCTTTCTGGTAAACTTTTTTATGCAGATAAATAATCTTCTTGGAAGGAATGTACTTCCGAAATATATCTCAGGCAAATACCATTTCCCGGTAGAAGAGCTTAGGACCTTTATTTTTCTTGATCTTAAATCATCCACCACAATCGGGGAAAAGCTCGGACCTTTGGATTTCCACAGATTCATTAATTCTTATTTTTTTGATATTGATGAGTCCATTGTTGCATGCTCCGGGGAAGTTTACCAGTATGTCGGTGATGAGGTTGTGATAAGCTGGAAAGACAAAAAGGGTTTTAAAGATTCAAATTGCATCAGATGTTTTTTTATGATCTCGGATAAAATTAAAAGTCTTGAGATGAAATATTCAGAAAAATTCGGAATTACACCCGAGTTTAAAGCAGGTTTGCATTACGGAAAGGTCATCACCGGAGAGATCGGCGATTCCAAAAAAGAAATAGTCTTCCACGGTGATGTGCTTAACACCGCCGCAAGGATACAGGCTGAATGCAATGCCCTGAATCAAAAATTAATCGTATCGGAGGAAATACTTAACAATATGGATTTACCTTCTGAATTCAAAACTAAATCACTCGGTGAATTTCTTTTAAGAGGAAAGGAACAGGGAATTAAATTATACGGCATAAGTAAAGAATGATCATGAAACTTTCAAGACAGACAAAAAGAAATTTAAATTCTATAAAAATATTCACGATCTCTACCTCAATAGGAGCGGTAATTCTTGCACTATTGGATCACGGTCTGAAACCATTTGCTATACTTGATGATCTTATCATTGGATTTCTTTTCGGATTAATAATTTCTACAATTGATATATATTTCTTCTCAGGTAATATCAGGAGGGTTTCATTTACAACTTCTTTGATAATCAGGACCTTATTCTTTACTGTTATATCTGCCGCTCTTGTCATACTGGTGGGAATACTAAACATAGGATCAAGATTCGGAAAACAATATTATGACGTAATCAGGGACAATGGTGGATCACTGATGGCATATATAAGAAGCGAGGAATTTTCAGAAATAATCATTTATCTGATCCTGTTAAGTTTCTTTATCAATTTCATTCTGCAGATAAACAGGCTTCTCGGCCAGAATGTTCTGCTGAATTACCTCAGGGGCAAATACCAGTTCCCTCTCGAAGAGGAACTCATATTCATGTTCCTGGATCTTAAATCATCGACTACTATTGCTGAGAAACTAGGACTTTTAAAGAATCATGAATTCCTTAATGATTTTTTTCATGACATGACGGAACCCATTCTGGAATATAAAGGAAGGATCTATCAGTATGTAGGAGATGAAATTGTCCTTACCTGGAAACCATCGGACGGTCTGGATTACAATAACTGCATTAACTGTTTTTTCGCAATACAGAATAAGATCATTCTAAAGAAAGATTATTATATTAAGGAATATGGTGTATATCCCGAATTCAAAGCGGGACTGCATATGGGACCTGTCATTACAGGGGAAATGGGAGAGATAAAAAAGGATATTGTATATCACGGAGATACTATAAATACGGCAGCCCGTATTCAGTCTGAATGCAATAATTTCAGAAAAAGAGTCCTGATATCCCTGGATCTGAAAAATGAGCTGGATCTGGAAGGACATTTTATTACCGAAAGTATGGGAAATATAATTTTAAGAGGAAAAGAAAAAGAACTGGAATTATTTTCAGTTGATGAGATTCATCCTTTGTAAAATTTAAATATTCAGATCATTCCTGAGAATATTTTTTCGGATAATCAAATGAAAGAAACTTACCTTTTCCGATTTCAGCTTCACTCCAGTTATCAATATCAAAACTAATTCCCACTATGCCTGAAGTCGGAATATTATCAATTGGATATCCGCTTAATCGTACGGCAAAAGAAGTAATGTAAGGATTATGACCAACCATAAAAACTGTATCGTTTTTGTCATCAACTCTCTGAAGTATCCCGAGCATCTCAGACTCACCTGCCATATACATTTCTTTATCAGCTAAAATATCCTTTTTCCTGTAATCCAGTTCTTCGGCAAGCACTTTTGCAAACTCAATAGCTCTTTCCGCTGTGCTTGAGATCATAATGTCTGGTAAAATATTTTTCTCTTTTAAAATTTTTGCCATAAAAGGCGCATCTCTTTTACCTCTTTTATTCAATGGTCTGTCGTGATCCCTAATTGACGGATCATCCCAGCTGGACTTAGCGTGCCGGATAAGATATAATTTTTTGCTCATTTCGTTTAGTATTGTGTAAAGTGTATTGTGTATTTTTGATATTTAAATGCTTTTAAAAATTCACTATCAATTATAAGTTTGCTTTATTAAAAAACTTCAAAATCCTGAACAGGTATAAACATAAATGCTATTATATAAGCAATCACGGAAGCAATTAATCCATACATGAAGATCGTGTAACAAATTCTGAGATACTTGTATTTTCTTCCGAGTACCTGCCCGAGAAAATAAAAATCCTTTATCATGCTGCCGTATAGAAATTCCTTATCGTTCATCATTTCCTGCATCCCCCACTGAAATTCCTTTAAACCCATATTAAAAAAATTACCAAAGAAAAGTAAATTTGCCCGCTTCTGTTTTATATCTTCGTTTGTGAATTTACCTGAAGTAATATTTGGTCTGGTGACAAGAACACCGAATACAATGCAGACAAGACTAACCAGCACAAGCATTAAAGTAGGAATGATAAGCTGGGGGTTCGTATCAAGCTTTCTCAGGAGTACAGTTACAATACCGCCGATAATAAGCGTATTTATGCTGATCATGATATTGGCTTTATTGTCAGCCATACCACTGAATTCAACATGAGTTCTGACGGTATTTCTGAACATTGTCTCAATTCCCCTGTCAGCTTTTGATCCGGAATCTTTTCTTGATTCTATTTTAAGTTTCTCAATCTCAAGTTTTTCATTTTTCTTTGAATCTTCCTCTTTTTTTTCAATCCTCTTTCTATATGCTTTCTGCATACTCAGTAATGCGGTCAATTTGTTATCTTCAAGATTTTTCTTTGCATATCTGGTATAAAATTTATGATTGGTAAGAAAATCAATGTTAAGTTTGAGCCACTCAAGTTCAGTATACATTTTATCTCTTGATTTTTCCCATTCCAGCCTCAGAAGGTCAGTCTTATCCTCATAATTTTTGGTGCCGAGATGAAACAGATCCGCATCACAGATAATCTCTTCAAGCGGATTTTTCGGATTAGTCGGATATCTGGTGGCGTTAATGCATCCGATCACTTTCTCGGTTTTATCTTCCGGGTAATTTTTTTCTTTAAGAAACTTTGAAGCAATTTGAGCGCTTACCTCTTCATGGTTATCACATTGTTCAATAAAACCCGTATCATGAAACCATGCCGCAAGAGTTACAATCTCCGCTTCCTCTTCTGACAATCCGGATTTTCTGCTTATCTTTCTGACATTGTCCACTACTTCACTTGTATGCCTGAAATTATGATAGACATAAACTCCGGGCAAATTCATTTTCATTAAATGAAAAACAAAATCTGATGCCTCATCAATTATGCTTATATTATTCTGCTCCATAAAGGTATGTTTATTTTTAATTTCAAAAATATGGATTTTAATGTTTAACTAACAGATAAATTATAAGTTATTTTTATAAAAGAAAACAGTAGTGTCCAAAACAAATCTTCAGATCTTTAAATATTAATATTTCAATTGAAAATCTTAATAAAAATTTTCATTTGCCACACAATCCAGCCTGCGATAAATTGCCGCCAATACGAATGAATTTCCGGCAATTTATCACCAGCGGGCGATTTTTCTTTGCATCTTTCTATAGCCTGTCCTCGGGTGCTTTTATCGGGGGTTCAGAAGAAAGAAGGGTAAAATATTCTGCAAGTTTCAAACTTGTACCATTTTTATAAATTGTTTTTGGAAAGATTAAAAAGAAAACATAAACATATTATTTACGGTGTCTTTATCCCTTCTTTTCCGTACAGAAAATTACCTGTTTCACTTTCTGCATAATGTTCCTTACTGTTTTAAAGAGACTGTTTATACACTTATTTTATTCTTTATTTGTTGATGCAATGATTCTATTTTAATGTTATACTAAATCATGCTGAATAATTATTATACCATAAAAGAAACTGCATTATACCTGAACAAGCTGCTGTCAGGAATGACAATGGAAGATTGCTTTACTCAGGAAAAGAATAAACTTCTTTTTGAAATATCTGATCCGGACATACAAAAATCATTCATTCTGGAATTTTCCATTGAAAAGGATTACAACTATCTCATAATTAAAAACCATTATTCAAAATCCAAAAAGAACTTTGCATCTTTGTTTGAAAAGATCATTCAAAGTAAAATTCTTGAGGTCAGACAATTCAGCAATGACAGAGTAATCAGTATTCTACTCGATAACGGCAGAGAGCTTGTATTCACACTTTATTCCTTTAAAGCTAATTGTTTTCTGACTGAAAATAAAATAGTTATTGATGCTTTTAAGAATAAGGAAGGATTAACAGGTGAAAATGTTACGGAATTATTACCGTCTCCAAAACATCCCGATTCTGACCTGTCAAACATAAAAACGGTTTCAGATCTTTTAAAAATGCGCTATAAAAAATTCGGTAATCTGTATGCTGCTGAAGTTTTAATGAAACTCAATCTTGTAAAGGATCAGTCTGCAGATAACTACATTATTGATAAGATCGCAGATGAATTTGATTTGATATCAGAAAAGCTTGAAACACCGGAATATCTGATCTATAAAAATAACAGTAATGTTCATCTGTCACTGATTGAAGCAGAACATTTAAAAAATTATGAGAAAATTGAATTCAGCAATGTAAATAACCTTATCACTGAATTTTTAAAATTAAAATTCCGGACGGAGAAAACAGACATACTGAAAGATAAGAATCTTTCTGTGATTGAGAAAAAAATTGCAGACATAGAAAAAAAGATCAAAGGAATTGAAATTCAGCTTCATCATTGTGAAGATTCCGGTTCTCTCAAAAAAGCGGGCGAGATAATATTACAGAATATTTATCTGATCAGCAAAGGTGATAGTGAATTCACAGCCCGGGATAATATAGCAGACGGTAAGGAGATCAGGATCAGGCTCAAACGGGATCTTTCCCCTTCAGAAAATGCGGGATATTATTTTGATAAATACAAAAAACAGAAAAATTCAATTGACACATTAAAAGTAAAACTTAAATCATTTATATCAGATAAAGCTGCTGCTGAAGCTGAATTACAAAGAGTAAAAAACATGACCGAATATAAATCACTTGTAAAAGCAGAAAAGAAAACTGAAGATGCAAAGAATGACGAAACATCAGGATTCAGGAAGTTTACATTGAATGAAAAGTATGAAGTATGGGTAGGCAAGGACAGCGCATCAAATGACAGGCTCACGACAAAATTTACCGCCCAGAATGACCTTTGGTTTCATGTCAGAGGCGCAAGCGGTTCTCATACAGTTCTGAAAGTCAGCAATAAGAAAGAAGATGTATGTAAGGAATTTATTTTGAAGGCGGCTGCTATTGCTGCATATTACAGCAAGTCAAGAAATGCTTCAAATGTTCCTGTAGCGTATTGCGAAAAGAAATATGTCAAAAAGAAAAAAGGATTTAAACAGGGCAGCGTTGTGATGGAAAGAGAGAAAGTCGTATTTGTAAAACCGTCATTGCCCGATCCTGTTGCCTGACTTTTCAGAAAAGTTTTTCTTAATATTTCCTCAAATTCCCGGTGAAGAATGAATAACCGGTTCGACGGTTCTCCAAAAAGCCGGAATTGTCTTGGAAATAAATATGATCTTAGTATTCATTCAGATCAATCACCGGAGTTTGCCGATAATGTTCAGTCCTGGTTCATCATGCTTCTCTCAAGCTCATGCAACTTTTCTTCAATTCTTTTTGTATTTCCCGAACCGGCTCTCAAAAGAAAATTGTACGCATCAAAAGCTTCCTTGTAATTTTTCTGACTGGCATAAATATCAGCAAGTGTCTCTGTTACGATCTTTATCTTATTGAACAATTCACTTTCCGCATCAGATGTATTTTTATTCTCAGTTTCATTTAACAGCTGTACTTTTTTCTCAGTATCCTTCTTTGTCTTCAGGAAATGAAAATTCTCAAACTGATAATGATAACTGATATAATCTTTATTCTCATTCAAACTGATCTCTTCTTCAGCTGAAAAAAAATCATTCAGAGTAAATTCGGAAAATAAGTTTTCCTGTAGCTGAAAATTACTGTTGAAATTTTTATAATCAATT
The DNA here is from genome assembly GCA_937872315.1 of uncultured Ignavibacteria bacterium. Taxonomy (GTDB): domain Bacteria; phylum Bacteroidota; class Ignavibacteria; order Tepidaquicellales; family Tepidaquicellaceae; genus JAGPCH01. The sequence continues at coordinate 17,894 of CALMST010000254.1, forward strand.
TTATTTCTTGCAGATGCCGGATAATAAATTTTTTCCTGCTTTGATATGGATTTAAGATTTCTGATATTACTTTCCAGTTTTTGTTTCAGATCTTTATTTGTGATCTTGGGTTTTATCTCAGCAAAAAGTATCTCTGCTTCATTGAGATATTCCGCTTTCATATAAGCTTTCAGCAGTATAAGTTTAGCCGTAAGATAATTCGGGTATATCTGCAGACCGGTCATGCAGACAGATATGCATTCTTCATACTGCTCATTGGCAAACAATAAATTAGCATACCGGATGAACAGCGGCGACAGATAATTTCTGTTGAGCTTTGATCTCAATTCAAGTGTATACTTATCAATATTACTGTTTCCGGCTGCCATTAATTTGTTTCCATTGCAAGTTTATTTTTCGCATTGATCCTGTTTGTTACTACTACCTGTCTGATGGAAAGATATGAGATTATTGAAAAACCTCCGCAGAACATTAACTGAAAAGGCAATGCGGCTACCTGGGCTGTAGCTATTGCAATCACTACGCCTGCAAAACAATATACCGCAAGAAATGCTTCTATATAAGTTGTAAAACTCAGTTTTTTATTAACATATTTTTTACCTTCCCATGAATCTTTTTTATTTCTGATATGATATTTAGGAGTTCTCACAAACTCACTTTTCTGATCCAGCAAACCCTCGAATACGGCTTTGGTATTATTAACGGAAAAGCCCATACTGCCTGCGAGAAACACAGGGAAATAGATGATCCTCTTCTGCCAGTCAGGATAAACATCTTTCTGAGAATACAGATAAAATATGAAAGAACTTATAAATGCAAATATGAAAAGCGACATGAATTTGAAAACAGTATCATACATTCCCGTCAGCTTGATCAGCATTACCGGAAGATTGAGTATTGCCGCCATCAGAATAAATGGATATGCAAGATTACTGTACAGATGTATAAACGACTGAACTTTCAATTTAAATGACATGTCTGATCTGAGAACTTTCGGGTAGATCTTTTTAGCTGTTTCGATAGCTCCTTTGGTCCATCTGAACTGTTGTGATTTCAAAGCGCCTATATCAGACGGAAGTTCTGCAGGTGAAGTAAAATTCACAAGGTATTTAAATCTCCATCCTTTCATCTGAGCCCTGTAAGACAGGTCAAGATCTTCGGTGAGAGTATCAGCCTCCCAGTTGCCGGCATCAAAGATACATTCTTTTCTCCAAACACCGCCAGTGCCGTTGAAATTAATAAAGAAACCCGCCCGGTTTCTGACTGCCTGCTCGATCACGAAATGACCGTCAAGAGCGATCGCCTGAGTTTTTGTCATAAGAGAATATTCCCTGTTAAGATGCTCCCAGCGTGTCTGTACCAGTCCCAGCTTTTCTTCTTTATAAAAATACGGTATGGTCCTTTTCAGGAATTTTTTTCTCGGTATAAAATCTGCATCAAACACTGCAACGAACTCACCTCTTGCCGACTCAAGCCCTATCTTTAATGCGCCGGCTTTGAATCCTTCACGATTGGTCCTGTGAATATGTTTAACGTCAAATCCGTCATCCAGATATTTTTGAATGTGCACGGAAATAATTTCAGTTGTCTCATCAGTCGAATCATCAAGTATCTGGATCTCAAGTTTATCTTTGGGATAATCCATTCTGATCACGGAGTCTATGAGTCTTGTTATAACATACTGTTCATTATAAAGCGGTATCTGAATTGTAACAACCGGAAAATCCTGCATAAAAAAATCCTTTTCATCAAGATCTTCAGTCCTCATATGGAATGTCTTGAAGTAATAATAGATCATATTAAATCCGTGTGATCCGAAAAAGAAAAGGATTGATAAGGAAATTATATATGCGGCAATGATTATGCTTTCTAATGACATGAGCCGCCTTTAAATAAAATTTGTAAATAAATCTTCATTAATGAATTTTAATTATATATATATTTTATATTCCGAAAAAAAGTTTACCAGTTGGATGTCAGATCATTTATTATATCTTCAGTGATCCTTTCAGTTGCTATTAATAGTCCGTTTGCCCTCTGAGAGAAAGCATCATTTGAAGATTCATACTCGCCGAAATTTTCAAACGTCTTATCCCAGATCTTTTTTTGCTTTTTAAGATTTTCGAAATCAACTGTAACGGTCACTGTGATCTTTCTGCGGGTAACCGTTTCCCCGGATGAAACGACAAGTGCCTCATCACGGACACTTGTGACAGTACAATTCAGAACCGCATCTGCAATGTTTTTATCAGCTACTCTGAAAGTATTATCACTTGTTATTTTCGATTTAAGCTGCTGGGTTAAACCCTCCGCAAGATCGGGCGCTGAGAAACCGCTGACATCTTTAAATGTCGGAACAGCAATTGAATTTATCCCGGGCGGCGGATTATTGCCTCTGAATCCATAAACACCGCAGTCGGAAAAATTCAGACATAAAATAAACAAAATTAACAAACTCAGTTTTCTGCAAACTCCGGTAATTCCTTTCATTCTGTTCACAGCATTTACTATTTCCATTTTTCTTCCCTGCTGATATCATATAATTTCATTTTTCTGTAAACATTTCTCGGAGTCTGCTGAAGAATGCCCGAGACCTTTTCAACATTCCAATAATTATTCTCAAGTAAATAAAGCAATACTTCTTTCTCTATATCATTCATTGATATATCTGAAAATCTTTCTTTACTGATAACAAAATCTTCATTCCCGTCTGCAGACGGATCAGAGTTAAATTTTTTAGAGCCGAGATAATTTTTAATATCTATAATATCAGATTTTAATTCAAGCAATGCCCTGAATAAAAAATCTTTCTCTGATGATTCTTTTTGCTGACTGAATAATATCGGAAGAGACCGGGGGGTAACATCTGATTCCATATGAAGCAGTTTTTTTACATTTTCATAAGTAAGAACATTATCTGGGTAGAGTACAACAATACTTTCACAGAAATTCTTCAGTTCACGGGCATTTCCGGGCCAGTTATAATTCAATAAAAAAGCCATAGCATCATCATCTATGCCTTTGAATTCAATATTATTCTGACTGCAGTAACTGTTTACAAAACTATCAAAAAGTATTTTAATATCGGATTTTCTTTCCCTTAATGGCGGAATGAAAATATTTACGGAACGAAGTCTGTAATAAAGATCTTCCCTGAAATTCTTATTTAATACCTCGCCGGAAAGATCCTTATTAGTCGCGGCTAAAACTCTTACATCCACATTTATATTTTTATTTCCGCCTACTCTCATAAATTCACCTGTCTCAAGGACTCTCAGAAACTTCACCTGAGTCGCAAGAGGCATGTCGCCTATTTCATCAAGAAAGATAGTGCCCCTGTCAGCAAGTTCGAAGTAACCGCGTCTGTCATCAATAGCGCCAGTAAATGCTCCTTTCTGATGACCAAAGAGTTCGCTTTCGATAATACCTTCAGGAATGGCACCGCAGTTTACAGCAATGAACGGCTCATCTCTGCGTTTACTTAATTCGTGAATTGAGACAGCGACAACTTCCTTACCCGTTCCGCTCTCACCTGTTATAAGCGTGCTGACATCAGTCGGAGCTACCTGCTTGATAGTTTCGTTGATCTCTTTTATCTGAATGGAATCGCCTAAAAGCCTGAAAGACATTTAAAAAATTTTTTACAAATATAACATTATGGAGATGTTAATTAAACATACAAAGTTAAAATTTCAAAGATAATCAGCTCATCCGTCCGGAATGTTTTAAAAAAATATACAGCTGCTTCAACAGTGCTCCGGCTTAATTCCTTTTTTTTACTAATAAAATATATAAGCAAATAAAATTGCCTGCCTGCTATTTTGTTACAAAGACAAGCATAAAGTCGGGTTGTTATATTTTGCAGCCTGAAATGTTTGATTCAGAATTTGATTTATAACAGAAATTCTTTTAACAACATGTCCGAGACAGAAATGTTTATAATCAGATAAAAACCTGAACCGAATAAATTCTATCTTGTCCAAAACGATTAATAAAAATTACTCTTTATCCGGATATAGTAAAATCTAACCTACTTTCTTTTAAAAGATCAAAAGAAAGCCGGCGAAGAAAAATCTCCCTCCGGTGATAAATTGCCGGAAATTCATCACAGGAGGTTTGTTTTATTTCACAGCTTGAAATCTTTTATTCTGAAGTGAATTTTAAACAATTATTAATTTTATAAAATATTTTGGACAGTACAGGAATAAATTATTTAAATTCACAAAAAAGTTTATACTTTTTTACAATGATAATTTTTATATTGTTCAAACAAAAAGTTTTAACATTTCTGAACCGCTGCGGCGGATTAAATTTTCATTCAAATATTTTTTAACTAAAACAAAATAAGGAGTAAAAGCATGTTCGCATTTATATGGGCAATAATCATCGGCGGTATAGCCGGAGCTTTAGCAAAATTATTTATGCCGGGTAAAGATGGCGGCGGAATAATAATGACGATACTGCTTGGAATAGCAGGTTCTGTTTTATTTACGTTCCTCGGAAGAGCTATAGGCTGGTATTCGGATGGAGACTCTGCCGGATTTATCGCTTCAATTCTGGGAGCAATGTTATTACTTTTTATATACAGAATGTTTAAAGGAAAAGGCGCTGCAAAAGCAGTTAAAGATTAATAATTTTTTTTCAATAATTAAATAAACAATAAGAAGGAGTAAAAGAAACATGGCATTGCAGGAAAAATACCAACCGGTCATAGATATGATCAATCAGTCAGGCGGAAGAAATGTATCTGTTAATGAAGAAGGCGGAGTTTTAAAGGTCATAGCTACCGTGACAGGACCGGCTGAAAAAAATAACGTATGGAACAAGATCAAGGAAATAGGCGGTGAAAATCCAAGTGACATTGCAGCTGATATTACAATGGACAATCCGGAAGTTGCTGCTGCGCCTACAGCCGGCGGTGATAAAGGAGTCGGAGGAAGATCCTATACGGTTAAATCCGGAGATACATTAAGCGGGATCTCAAAGGAAATGTATGGTGATGCAGGCAGATATATGGAGATCGCTAAAGCTAATAATATTGCAAATCCTGATCACATAAATGTAGGACAGGAACTCATAATTCCTTAAATTTTATTCTTCACAATCCAAATCATAACCGGCGGGAAGCAATTTCTGCCGGTTTTTTTTTTGATTCTTTTCTTTATCTCATTTCTTTGCCTCAAAGAATCAAAAATCGTTTAAGTTCCAGGTTTTACAAACTATAGGAGAGTTCAATTTATCTGATTATAAAAAGTATTTTCAGATTTTAATTTTTATGAATAAATTCTCATTTCATTTTTAAGAAAAATCCTATACGCTGAGCGGGATCGAAATCTAAAAAAATATTTGAGCGTTTTACACTTTGAGTCTTTGAGTCTTTGAGTCTTTGAAGTAAAGTAAACTTTTCGGATATTAAAAACTGATGAAATTTCGAATAATTCAGCAATATTATAAGAACCCGACTTTTATATTTTACCTTAGATCAATAATGAGTAAATTCAGTTCTATAATTTTGAATTTAATATTTTTATGAAAAAGCAATCAAAGATATCAACTAACGGTAAATCTACCTTTGAAGAATATAAAAAAGAAGTATTAGCTGATTACAAGCTTGCATGCGAAAGCAGACAGGCAAGCCTTCTGGGAAGAAAGGAAGTTCTGACAGGTAAAGCTAAATTCGGAATATTCGGGGACGGAAAGGAAGTGGCTCAGATAGCCATGTCAAAAGTGTTTCAAAACGGTGATTTCAGATCGGGATATTACAGAGATCAGACACTTGCTTTTGCTACCGGGATGTCAACGATCAAAGAATTTTTTGCTCAGTTATATGCAGATACCAACGTAGAACTTGAACCATCATCAGGCGGAAGATCGATGAACGGGCATTTCTCAAACAGGCTTTTGGATGAAAACGGAGAATGGAAGAATCTCATGGAATCCAAGAACTCAGCAGCCGATATCTCCCCTACCGCAAGCCAGATGATAAGACTTGTCGGACTTGCATATGCATCAAAATTATACAGAAACAATGAACAGCTTCATGATATGACAACATTTACCAATAAAGGAAATGAAGTTGCATTTGGAACTATAGGAAATGCAAGTTGCGCTGAAGGTTTATTCTTTGAAGCAATGAATGCAGCATCTGTTCTGATGATACCAATGGCAGTATCAGTCTGGGATGACGGTTACGGTATATCCGTACCGAGTAAATATCAGATCACGAAGGAAAATATATCCGAGTTACTTAAAGGTTTTGAATATGATGAAGAGAAAGGTCAGGGATTTAATATTTATACAGCAAAAGGATGGGATTATCCTGAACTGGTGGCTATGTATCAGAAAGGTATTGAAATTACCCGCAGAGATCACATTCCCGCATTGTTTCATGTACAGGAAGTAACACAGCCCCAGGGACACTCGACATCCGGTTCGCATGAAAGATATAAATCAGCCGAAAGACTCGAATGGGAAAAAGAATACTGCTGTATTGTGCAAATGAAAAAATGGATGATAGAAGAAGCCATTGCGACCGGTGAAGAACTTGATGAGATTGAAAATAATGCAAAAGATTATGTAAAGAAAGTTCAGAAAGAAGCCTGGCAGGATTATGTAACGCCAATTAAGAAAGAAAATGCCGAAGCAAGAGAGATAATAGATGAGATATCTGCAAAGAGCGGGCACTCAGCAAAGATAAAAACATTATCCGAATCATTAAAGAAGACACTGGACAATAACCGGAAGGTTATATCAGAAGCAATCAATGATGTATTAAGAATTACAGCTGATGAAGATATAGCTGAAAAGGATAAACTTAAAAAATGGAGAAACAATTTTTACGAAGAAAACCGCCGGAGATACTGTTCTCATTTACACAGCGAATCTAAAGCATCCGCATTAAATGTAAAAGAAGTAAAACCGGTTTACAATGAATTCTCCAAAGTTCTTGACGGAAGAGAAGTTTTGAATGCATTCTTCGATATTGCTTTTGAAAGAGATCCGAGGATTTTTGCTGTCGGTGAAGATCTTGGAAAGCTCGGTGATGTGAATCAGGGAATGGCGGGACTTCAGGAAAAATACGGCGAACTCCGGCTTACAGACACAGGGATCCGTGAAGCTACAATAGCGGGTCAGGGAATAGGCGCAGCGATAAGAGGACTCAGACCGATTGTTGAGATACAATATCTCGATTATCTTTTCTATGCTCTTCAGATCATAAGTGATGATCTTGCCTGTCTTCAATACAGAACGGTAGGCGGACAGAAATCTCCGGTCATTGTCAGAACAAGAGGACACAGACTCGAAGGTATCTGGCATTCGGGTTCACCAATGGGAACGATAATAAATTGTTTCAGAGGCGTGCGCGTTTGCGTTCCCAGAGATATGACACGGGCGGCTGGATTTTATAATACGATGTTACAATCAGATGAACCTGCTCTGATAGTCGAGAGACTTAACGGATACAGATTAAAGGAAAGATTGCCCGAAAATCTTAGTGAAGTCTGCGTACCTCTTGGTATTCCTGAGATACTAACGGAAGGAAGTGATGTAACTATAGTTACTTACGGAGCATGTGTGGATATTGCACGTGATGCGATCGGTAAACTTTCTGATTTTGATATCAGCTGCGAACTGATAGACGTTCAGACTCTTCTTCCTTTTGATATAAATAAAATGATACTTGAATCTCTTAAAAAAACCAGCAGAATCCTATTCCTGGATGAAGATGTACCCGGAGGTGCTTCCGCATTCATGATGCAGAATGTACTCGACAGAGACGGAGGTTACAGATATCTGGATTCTCCGCCGAAATGTCTTTCGGCTTATGCTCACAGACCTCCTTACGGGACTGACGGGGATTATTTTACTAAACCAAACTCCGAGGATATTTTTGAATATGTGTATGAAATGATGAATGAAGCTGATCCTAAAAAGTATCCCATATTTTATTAAGAATTTATAAATATATTCCCGGCGATTTCAGTAAACACAATTTACGGTTATTACAGGATTTTATGAAGATTTTTGTTTCTAAAAAAAATTAATAATTGTGATTTAGATTAAAACAATGCAAACATTTAAAAAGCTGTATGTTGATTTTCTGATTGCTTTAAAGAAAGAGATCTCATTATATAAGCATGAAGAAAATATATGGAAACTCGAAGGAGACATTTCCAATACTCCAGGTAATTTATGTCTGCATCTGTGCGGTAATTTAAAGCATTTCTATGGAGCTATAATTGGCACTACCGGATATGTCAGAGAAAGGGATCTTGAATTTTCCCGGAAGAATGTAAGCAGGGATGATCTGATTAAAGAAGTAGATGAAACCATAGCAATGATTGAAAATGTATTTGACGGAATGACTCCGGAAGATGTTGGTAAAATTTACCCGATCAGTAAATTCGGAGAGAATGTAACATACGGATTCATATTCTCAAGACTGATTTCACATCTGTCTTATCATATTGGACAGATAAATTATCACAGAAGGATTATTGATTAGTCTTAAGAAAGATTTAACAATCAGTTCATTGGTGGAATGCTTTCATGTTTGTTTCTGTAAAGCCATTTAGATTTTCTCAATTCATTAAATTTTCTTATCAGATAGACGATAATAATTATCACCAAAAATGCGGTAATAAAAGGAATAATGAATGCAAGTATGGAAGTTACTATTGACATAACATTTTCTGTAGTAGCGACTGCATGATTTCCCAGCCCTCCGGTAGTTGCAGATGAAGTAAGTCTCGCAGCGCTTGCGCCAACTTTCACAATACCCGCAGTACCTCCACCGACAATTATTCCAAGAGTCCATTGAACAAGCGGATTTATTTCTGTCAGAAATGACGCTGTGAGAATTGTTCCGGCTATCATTGCAAGAGGACCTGAGATAGTATCAAGAGCATTATCAAGCCATGGAATATAATATGCTCCGATCTCAACAATAGCAGCCGCAAGAAAAGCAGCAAATGCAATCCAGCTTCCCATCCATTCAAAACCGGGAGCGAGATCAAGATAACCCAGTAAAGATGCTATATTTGTAACAAGCATTGGAAGGAAGACCCTGAAGCCGCAGCTTGCAGCAAGACCAATACCGAGTAATATTCCAAGACCAATTTCCATAATAAATTTTTTTCAAAGTTAATAAAATGAAAGTAAAAGATAAACTTAATTTATCAGGTTCGGCTGAATCTCTTATCGAGTTCGTCTGTAGTGATCCTTATAACAGTCGGTCTGCCGTGCGGACAGACGTAAGGCATCTTTGAAGCAAAAAGATTATCTATAAGACCGATCATCATCTGATATGTTAGTTTGTCTCCGGTTTTTATAGCGCTTCTGCAGGCAAAAGACTTTGCAAGATTATCTCTCTTGGCAAGATTTAATTTAAGTTCATATTCCTTGTACTGATCAATCAGCTCCTGAAATATCTTATTCTCATTACCGATCTTAACATCCGAAGGTATTCCTGTCAGTTGAATATTATCTCCTGAAGTTAAAATAAAGTTAAATCCAAGATTCTGAAGATCATCTTTTAATGATTCTGCTATGTGATAATCAATTTTTGTGAGATTAAGCTTTATCGGAATTAAAAGCTGCTGGGAAAAAGAGGATTGTGATTCCATCCATAGAAGAGCTTTTTCATAAAGTATTCTTTCATGAGCTGCATGCTGATCAATTATCATAAGTCCTGTCTCAGTCTGGCACATTACATATTTATACTGATACTGCCATACATTAAATGATTCGGAATCTGATTTTTTTGTATGCGCGAATATGTTTTTTTGTTCGTCTGACGGGGGCAAGGCAAGATCATTATTCTCTTCAATCTCTTCGGGCTTTCTCGATGCTTCAAAAATCGAATGTATATTTGAAGTATTTTCCCTTCTGGGAATATCAGGATCCCTTCTCTGAAATGATGAGCTACCGGAAAATTTATGCCCTGAAGTATTTCCTGACTGTTTATAATGAAAGCTTTCCTGCGTATCCGGAAGATCAAGTTTTGAATCAAAACCAACCTCAAATACAAGATCGGCTTTTTTCAGCGCTTCTTTAACTGCTCTCCTAACAAAACCAAAGACAGCGCTTTCATCTTCAAACTTCACTTCCATCTTTGAGGGATGAACGTTGACATCAACTTTCTTAGGGTCAATTTCAATAAAAAGAAAAAAAGAAGGATAGTCCCCTTTTTCGATCAGATCATCATAGCCGGTGTAGACGGAAAAGTTCAGTGACTTGCTTACAAAGAATCTGTTGTTAAGATAAAAGTACTGATCCTGTTTTGATTTTTTGGTAAAGTTCGGTTTAGAAATAAAACCTTTGATCCTTATCAGTTCATTTCCGTAATCTACTTCAATAAGAGATTCGGATATCTTATCTGTGAATACATTTATCAATCTTTCCCTTAAAGAAGATGGATTCAGATCAAAAACCTCTTCGTCATTGTTGATAAATGTAAAACCGGTATCCGGATTAGAAACTGCCAGCCTTACAAAAGTTTCATAAATGTGACGGAATTCAGTCTGGCTGGATTTCAGAAAATTTCTTCTTCCGGGTGTATTATAAAAAAGATTCTTTATTGTAATTGAAGTACCTGTTTCGCTTTGTGTTTTTGAAATCTCCGTAACTTCGCCACCTTCAGCTTTTAACAGTATTCCAACATCTTCCGATGCGGTCTTGGTCTTTAGTTCTATCTGAGAAACAGATGAGATCGAAGCAAGAGCTTCACCACGGAATCCGAGCGTAAGTATGTTCTCTATGTCCTCATAACTGCTGATCTTGCTTGTAGAATGTCTCTGAAGGCTCATTACGGCATCATCTTCATTCATGCCCTGACCGTTATCAATGATCTGTATCACACTCTTTCCGGCATCTTTAATAATTAAAGTTATGTGATCAGCTTTCGCATCAATGGAATTTTCAATAAGCTCTTTGACAACAGAGTCCGGCCGGTTGACAACCTCGCCTGCTGCGATCTTGTTTGAAAGTGACTGGGGTAATATTTTAATTTTATTATCTGACAAGCCGGTTCATAAAGTTCATAAAGTTAAAAAAATGGATCAGTAAGTTCAATAAGCAATTATAAAATATCTGCTATCAACTATTAAAAAGCGCTTCCACAAATTTATCGCTTTCAAAAACCTGCAGATCGTCTATTTGTTCGCCTACTCCTATAAATCTTACAGGCAGTTTCATTTCTTTATTGATCTTTAGTACAATGCCACCTTTGGCAGTACCGTCTAATTTGGTAAGTATTATTCCGGTGAGACCGTCGAGTGCATTGGAAAATTCTTTAGCCTGGTTCAATCCGTTTTGTCCGGTAGTGGAATCAATGACTATAAAAATTTCATGCGGCGCATCCGGTATAACTTTCCGCATGACCCGCTTGATCTTTTTAAGCTCTTCCATCAGATGTGATTTATTATGAAGTCTTCCTGCTGTGTCAATAATAATGACATCCGTATTTTTCGAAAGTCCGGATTTTACAGTATCGAAAGCTATTGATGCGGGATCCGAAGAACTGTTACTCTGAATGATTTCAACACCTGCTCTCTTTGCCCATATATCAAGCTGGTCATTTGCTGCAGCACGGAATGTATCCGCAGAACCTATCAGAACTGATTTACCGGCATTCTTGAAATTATATGCAAGCTTCCCTATCGATGTGGTTTTTCCGACACCATTGACTCCTACTACCATTATTACAAATGGTTTTTTATCCGAAGTAAAATCAAATGTCCTGAATTCGGAAGTAGTATCATAAAATACCTGTTTCAATTCATCATTGATCAGATTATTAAGTTCAGCCTGATCGACATACTTATCAGTAAGAGTCCGCTCCTTTATCTTTTCAATGAGTTTTTCAGAAGTCTCATATCCTATATCAGAAGCAAGTAATATCTCCTCCAGTTCAACCAGAAATTCATCATCAATAACACCGCGCGCATTTACAAGACGGTTTACTTTTCCAACAAGATTTTCCTTTGTTTTATTTAGTCCGTCTTTAAGTTTTTTGAGACCTATTTTATCTAGAAATGACAAATGAGAAATTTAAAATTTAAAATTTAAAAATTTAAAGTAATACAAATTTCTTAAAATACTCAATACTCAATACTCAATACTCAATACTCAATACTCAATACTCAATACT
>CALMST010000255.1 GCA_937872315.1 uncultured Ignavibacteria bacterium
TTTCCTGTGAAGATGAATGAATATCCGGATCCGAATATTCCCTGGTCATTGTTGAATGTACCTATTTCAGCATTGGATAAAAACGATGCAATGTCAAGATACCCGTCTCCGTCAAGATCTCCAAAATCTCCTAACTGCCCTATAAAAGAATATTGCTGGGTGAAATTACCAAAGCCGTTATTACTGTAAAAATATATAATTCCGGAGTTTTCAAGAAGTATATCAAGGTCACCATCATTATCAAAATCAGCGAGTTCGGGAATACCTGTTAATGGTAGTTCATTTGTAAATGTAAAACCGGCATTCCCGTCATTATTATAAATTTTATTGTTGACCACTAAATCTATAAATCCATCTCTGTTTACATCTCCACTCCTGATCACCGCATCTGTGATATTATCTATTCCCGAAGTTCGTGTAAATATGCCGTTCCCTCCTGTCGCCTGAATATAAAATGTATAAACAAAAGGCGAGATGTTTTCACTTGCAATAGTTTTAACTCCTGATGTAAGTGTAATGCTGATCTTCTCTCCTGCTTTCAGGTCCTGATTCGGGTTAATATTGGCTGTCTTACCCGCAGCATTATAATCTATGGTGACAGGCAGCAGTCCGGTCTGATATCCGAATACTTTTATGTTAGCATTATTTATTGTGGCAGGATTCATATCCTGTGTGAAGACAATTGTTATGTTGGAAGCCTTGTTTACACTTACTGCATTCTGGTAAGGTGTTACTGTGTTGATGTACTGGTTTATCGGGGTTGAATAGGACATTGCAGAATTTAAAATACAGACAATACCAATTACTATTTTCAAAAATGAGTTTTTCATATTTAACCTCTTTATTTAATTTTATTTTTTAAAACTGGCATATAAGGGAAAAATAATCTATAACCATCACCCGAATGCGTGATAACTGCTGTCGGATACATTGTGGGATAGGTAAGCTGGCTGAAAGAACTGGAAGGATTGAAAATATTTAAGCAAGCAAGCAAGCAAGCAAGCAAGTTTAAGAATAGAAAATTTGTTTTTCATAACTTCTCCTTTTATAATTAGTCACATTATAAATTTAATATTTATAATTTACAATTCTAATCTTTCTGCATTCTACATCATTTTTGACTTCATAAAGGTTTTCCAATAACTTAACCACCGATCAATATGATTTTGCCGAAGAAATTAATTTATAACGCGGAGATTATTCTAAAGAATGGTGACTGAGTGAGAGAAGAGCTTTGGTCTGTGAAAATATATTTTCTGATAATAAAATCCTGATTAAAACACTTTGAAATAGTTATACTGCTAACTGTTAACTGCTAACTGCTTTAAGT
>CALMST010000256.1 GCA_937872315.1 uncultured Ignavibacteria bacterium
TCTGTTGGTTTATCCATTAGCCTAACGGGGCATATTTAATTATGAATTATGAATTATGAATTTTGAATTATGAATTTTGAATTATGAATTATGAATTATGAATTTTGAATTTTGAATTATGAATTTTGAATTATGAATTTTGAATTTTGAATTTTGAATTTTGAATTATGAATTATGAATTATGAATTTTGAATTTTGAATTATGAATTATGAATTTTGAATTTTGAATTATGAATACAAATTAAATTATATATCTTAATTTTTAAAGGTTAAACTTATTCAAAATTTGGATTTGTCCAGTAGGGGCAATATGATTTTTGTTACCTGAACATTTTATCGCATTAATATAAAATTTTAGAACAAATATATTAATAAATTTATTTTTCAAATCATAATACAGATATTAGAACAAAACAATGAAGTGAATATTACCGAACACAATATTATAGTAAATAAGACAGCCCGCTATTGCTCTAATGATCCCGGCGAAAGTAAAATAACGAACACCTGGATCGTTATCCACGGTTATGCCCAGCTTGCAAAAGATTTCATCCGGGAATTTGAATTCTTATCCGTTCCGGAAGCTCTCATCGTTGCACCCGAAGGTCTCTCAAAATTCTATTCAAAGAACAATCCCGCCGCATCCTGGATGACAAAAGAAGACAGGTCAAATGAGATAAATGATTACATAAATTATCTTGAAAAAATATTTACTGAAATAAACAACTCCTGTGATCTTACTTCTTCTAAAATAAATCTGCTTGGTTTTTCTCAGGGAGTTCATACTGCGGTACGCTGGTTCATAAAAAGCAGGTATCATTTTGATAAGCTTATCTTATGCTCATCTGATTTTCCCGGAGATGCTGACTTTGCAGGATTGAAGGAAAAGTTATCTCGATCCGAACTATTTTATTTACAGGGAAGAAATGACAGGATCACAACTCCTGAAAGATTTGCGGAAAATCTGGAATTGCTCAGAAATAATAATATAAAAGCAGAGGAAATTTATTTTGATGGACAGCATGAAATTGATCCTGATGCTATTTTAAAAGTTCATCTTACCAATAAATAAAAAACCATCCTAAAAATTTTATAGAATGGTTTCTTATAAACTGTATCAATGATCTGAAATCCGGGATCAGGGATCTGTAAATTCTGCTTACTGACCTAAATATGCTTTAAGAGCTTTACTTCTTGAAGCCTGTCTTAATCTTCTGATGGCTTTTTCTTTTATCTGTCTTACTCTTTCGCGTGTAAGTTTATATTTATCGCCGATCTCTTCAAGTGTCAGAGGATTCTCTTTCTCAAGGCCGTAATATAATTTCACAACTTCTTTTTCTCTTTGTGACAGAGTATCAAGTGCCCTGTCAATTTCAATTCTCAATGAATCTTTAAGTAAAGCCACATCAGGCATCTTTTCCTGTTTGTCAGGCATGATGTCAATAAGCTTTGTATCTTCACCGTGTATGCTCGGCGCGTCCATAGATACATGACCGCCTGAATTCTTCAGAGTTTCCTGAACTTCATAAACACTCATATCAAGTTTTTCAGCGATCTCAAGTACGTTCGGCACTCTCTCATTCTTCTGCTCAAGCTCACTTATGGTTTTTGCAATCTTACTTTTTTGCTGAACAATATTTAAAGGTAATCTTACCACTCTTGATTGTTCTGCCAAAGCCTGAAGTATGGATTGTCTGATCCACCAGACCGCATAGGATATGAATTTAAATCCTCTGGTTTCGTCAAATTTTTTGGCGGCTTTTATTAATCCAAGATTCCCTTCATTGATAAGATCATTCAGTGACAGTCCCTGATTCTGATATTGTTTGGCTACACTCACAACGAATCTGAGGTTAGCTTTTACAAGCAGATCAAGCGCTTTTTTATCGCCCTTTTTAATCTTCTTGGCACAATCAATTTCCTGTCCCACAGTCAGAGGTGTCGTCTTGCTGATCTCTTTGAGATAAATATCAGTAGACTGATTTTCCCTGCTGGTGTACTGTTTACCTAATTTCATGTTATAAAATTTTAACTTTTTTAAAAATTGCTTCCGGTGTGTCGTGTTTCAGGATAAGATCTATATTAATTATTTTCACATCAAATAATTTTGATATGTCCTTATATCTTTTTCCTTTAGACGTACAGATCGGGAGTTTGGTTTCCGAACACATTGCTACAACAAGCACATCCCTGTAAGTGTTTCCGGACTTTTTTTTTTAACAGCCTTCATTACTTCCGCGATCTTTAATGAATATCTGAATGGGATCCCCAGGATACCGATACCATTAAAATTATCTTTAGCAGCTGACAACTGTTCTTCATCACTGCATCGTGAAAAAACTTCAGATGCATTTATTACCGAAGTATAGCATCCCTGAAAAATCTTTCTGCTTTTATCAAGCAATGATATCTGATACTTTTTTTTCCCGTTTATATGATCAAGAAAAACATCAGTATCTAAAAATATTTCGAATTTATTTTTCAGTTTTATACTTTAATTCAGTTTAAAAGAACACAAATATTAACTAACCTTTTTAACCACTAAAAGCCCGACGATTAGATCACCGGGCTTTTGCACATAACTTAAATAAAAGATCTGATTATACTGTCCTGTTCTTATTAATCAAAAAATATTATTCTATATTACCCAGTAATTCTATTTTATCCTCTTTATGCAGAGTGACTATGGCTTTTTTTCTGTCAGCTCTGTAACCTTCAAATCTTCCTTTCCTTGTCATCTGAGATTTTTTCTTTCCTTTTAAAACCAGAGTTCTAACATGCGATACTCTCACGTTGAATTTCTTCTCAATAGCTTTCTTGATCTCTATCTTGTTTGATTTTATACCAACCTCAAAAGCATACTGATTCAGAGTTTCCTGCAGTAATGTATTCTTTTCGGTAATTAATGGTTTTACTAATATTGTTTTCATAAAAATTAAAACTCTCTTTTAAAATATTAAAATATTAATTTATTAAACTTTTGCACAATGTATCAACTGCTGACTTCTGCAATAGTATAAGCTTGTTATTTAGCAGGTCATAAGTTGCCGCTTTATCGGATATTAATACGTTCAGCTTTGGAAGATTTCTTCCTGATTTATATACATTATCATTCTTCTCGGAAACTAACAGCAAAGTCTTCTTTTCATCCACCTTAAGTGATTTAAGAATGTTTGCAAGATCCTTTGTTTTAGGCGCTTCAAAAGAAAAATCCTCAATTATCATAATTTCATTTTCTTTTGCCTTAAAACTCAGAGCGCTTTTGCGGGCTAATCTCGCTGCTTTTTTTGGAATGTTTAATTTATATGTATGAGGTATCGGTCCGAAAATGTTACCACCGCCTACCATTACAGGTGATCTGCTGGTACCCTGTCTGGCTCTGCCGGTACCTTTTTGTCTGAATGGTTTTTTACCGCCACCACGGACTTCGCTTCTGCCTTTAGTCTTATGAGTTCCCTGTCTCTGATTAGAGAGATAAGATCTTACAGACTGATAAATAAGATGCTGATTTGGTTCTATCTCAAATACTTCTTTTGGTAAGCTCACCGTTTCTCCGGATTCTGAACCATCGAGCTTATAAACTTTTAATTCCATTTTTATTTTTTATAAATTTCAACAATACCGGAAATAGCTCCCGGAACTGCTCCTTTGATTAAAATAAGATTTGAATCGTTAAATATTTTTATCACTTTAAGATTTCTTACGGAAATAGTGTCATTTCCCATTCTTCCGGCCATTCTCTGACCTTTGAATACTCTTGAAGGATATGAACTTCCGCCGATGGATCCGGGCGCTCTTTGTCTGTCACTCTGACCATGTGTCCTCTGACCTCCGGCAAAACCGTGACGCTTTACTACACCCTGAAATCCTTTTCCTTTGGAAACTCCGGTAACTTTTACAGTATCGCCTTCTTTGAATAAGTCTACATTAACTGTATCACCTTCTTTAAGATCTCCTACCGGAAAATCCCTGAATTCCTTCAGGTGTCTCAGCATCGGTGTCTTTATCTTCTTGAATTTTCCTGCCAATGGCTTTGCAGTGTTCTTTTCTTTCTTTTCTTCAAATCCAAACTGGACTGCTTCATAACCGTCTTTTTCTTTTGTACGGATCTGAGTTACGTAACACGGACCTGCTTCTATTACAGTGCAGGGAACGACATTTCCATCGGGCTGAAATACGGTGGTCATCCCGATTTTTTTTCCTAAAATACCTGTCATGATTTTTGTAATTATACTTTAATTTCTATATCTACTCCGCCTGGAGGATCTAATTTAGTCAGTGCATCGATCGTCTTGTTGGACGAATTCAGAATGTCTATCAATCTCTTATGTGCACGTGTCTCAAACTGCTCCCTTGATTTTTTATCAACATGTGGAGATCTGAGTACTGTATATATGTTTTTCTTTGTAGGTAACGGTATCGGACCGCTTACGATAGCTCCTGTAGATTTGATCGTCTTAATGATCCTCTCAGTCCATTTATCCAATAATGAATGGTCGTAAGACTTAAGCTTTATTCTGATTTTTTGTGATGCCAACTTAAATTATTTTTTTTATTCTAAAAAATTATTGAAATTATTCTATTATTTTTGTTACAACACCTGCGCCAACTGTTCTTCCACCTTCTCTGATAGCAAATTTCAATCCCTCTTCCATGGCGATTGGTGTGATCAATTCAACAATAAGCTTCTCAACGTTGTCACCAGGCATTACCATCTGCACAGTCTCAGGTAAGTGAACTACACCTGTTACGTCAGTGGTTCTGAAATAAAACTGAGGTCTGTAGTTTGTACTGAACGGAGTATGTCTTCCACCTTCTTCTTTAGCTAAAATATAAACCTGAGCTTCGAATTTTTTGTGGGGAGTAATTGAACCTGTTTTTGCAAGCACCATTCCTCTTTCAATTTCACCTTTATCCACACCTCTTAATAATAATCCGCAATTGAATCCTGCTACTGCTTCATCAAGCTCTTTGTTGAACATTTCTGCACCTGTTACAACTGTTTTTTTCTTTGCTCCAAGTCCGATCAATTCAACTTCCTCACCAACTTTTACTTTACCTCTTTCAATTCTGCCTGTTGCCACTGTTCCTCTTCCTGTTATCGAGAATACGTCCTCAACCGGCATAAGGAATGGTTTATCAATATCTCTTTCAGGCTGCGGGATATAAGAATCCACTGCATCCATAAGATCAAAGATACATTTTAATCTCTCATCATCTGCTGTAGCTGCAGGATCTACACCTGCTTCCATGGCCTTTAAAGCGCTTCCTCTGATAATTGGAATATCATCTCCCGGATAATCATAGCTGTTTAATATATCTCTTAATTCGGATTCTACAACTTCTAATAACAACTCAGCATCTTCTGCAGTTTTTTCCTGCTGATAAATAATATCAACTTTATTCAGAAATACTGTTAATGCCGGAACTCCAACCTGTCTTGCAAGCAGGATATGTTCTTTTGTCTGAGGCATAGCACCGTCTGTAGCTGCAACCACAACAATAGCTCCGTCCATCTGAGCTGCTCCTGTGATCATATTCTTGATATAGTCAGCGTGACCAGGACAATCAACGTGCGCATAGTGTCTGTTGTCTGTTTCATATTCTACGTGAGCAGTTGCAATCGTGATTCCTCTTGCTCTCTCTTCCGGTGCTTTATCAATTGAATCAAAAGCTCTTACTTTTGAAAATCCTTTTTTTCCCAAAGCCATGGTGATAGCTGCGGTCAATGTTGTCTTTCCATGGTCAACGTGACCGATTGTTCCAATGTTTATGTGCGGTTTACTAGCACTGTATTTCTCTTTAGCCATTACTTAATTCTCCTTAAAGCTGATTTATATTATTAATTATTTTTTTTAAATTTTGTTAAATGGAATTTCTCACTTCAGTATAAATGATCATTAAAAATCAGTGGGTCAGGGAGGAATTGAACCTCCCACCTCGTGCTTATAAGGCACGCGCTCTAACCATCTGAGCTACTGACCCGCGATGGAAACTATTTTCATTCCAAAAATTCTTTTGAATGAAAACCGTTTTATAGAACGACTTTATGTGTCTGATATACGAGTTATATTCCGCTATGCGAAACTGACCCTCTTAATTATTTTAAAGAACAATTATACTTTACTGACTGACCTGTGAATTTATCTGATCAGCTGACTTTCTCTTTACCTTTGATTTTCTCAATGATCTGCTCAGATATATTCTTAGGCGTCTCATCATAATGAGAAAACTGCATTGTGTATATTGCGCGGCCTTGTGTCATTGATCTCATGGTAGTAGCATATCCGAACATTTCAGATAATGGAACCAGCGCTTTGATCACCTGCGCATCACTTCTCTGTGACATACCTTCGATACGGCCTCTTCTGGAACTAAGATCACCCATTACATCACCCATATATTCTTCAGGAGTTACAACTTCTACTTCCATGATCGGCTCAAGCAAAACAGGACTTGCTTTTCTTGCTCCCTCTTTGAAAGCCATTGATCCGGCTATCTTAAATGCCATCTCAGAAGAATCCACATCATGAAACGAACCGTCAAACAATCTTACTTTTATATCCTCAACAGGATAGCCTGCAAGTACACCGTTTTTCATGGCTTCTTCTATACCATCTGATACAGGATTGATGTATTCTTTCGGAATGGATCCTCCGACAATGCCGTTCTCAAAAATAAATCCTTTACCCTTTTCATTTGGCTCAAGCTCTATCCATACGTGACCAAACTGTCCTCTACCACCTGATTGTCTTACAAACTTACCTTCCTGTGTAACTTTCTTTCTGATCGTTTCTTTATATGCAACCTGCGGATTTCCCACATTTGCATCCACTTTAAATTCTCTTTTTAATCTGTCAACTATAATATCCAGATGAAGCTCACCCATTCCAGAGATAAGTGTCTGACCTGTTTCTTCATCAGTCTTAACTCTGAATGTCGGATCCTCATCAGAAAGTTTTGATAATGACTCACCCAGCTTATCCTGATCGGCTTTGGTTTTCGGTTCGATAGCGATCGAAATTACAGGCTCCGGGAATGAGATCTTCTCAAGTACTATCGGATCACTTTCATCACACAAAGTATCACCGGTCTTTGTATTCTTAAGTCCAACCGCAGCTGCAATGTCACCGCAATAAACTTCTTTAATGTCTTCTCTGCTGTTGGCATGCATCTGAAGAAGTCTGCTGAATCTTTCTTTCTTGTGCGAAATTGAATTGTAAACATAACTTCCTGCTTCAGCTTTACCGGAATACACTCTGAAGAATGTCAGTTTTCCCACAAAAGGATCTGTCATGATCTTGAATGCAAGAGCAGTGAATTTTTCATCATCAGAAACTTTTCTCTGAACATGATCATCAGTATGATAATGATGCCCTTCCACATCGCCAACATCTGACGGTGAAGGAAGAAGATCTATTACTCTGTCAAGAAGACTCTGAACACCTTTATTTTTAAATGATGAACCGCATAATACGGGAATAATCTTAACCTCGATCGTTGCCTTTCTTAAAACATCTAAAATTTCTTTTTCACTGATCTCCTGCCCGTCTAAAAATTTCTCAAGCAAAGTATCATTAACATCGGCTACTGCTTCGAGTAACTTATGTCTGTATTCATTTGCCTGCTCTATTAATGATTCAGGAATTTCAACATCTTCAAAAGTAGCACCGAGATTTTCATCGTTATACATTCTTGCTTTCATTGTTACCAGATCAATTATACCCGTAAAAAGCGTACCCTGGCCTATCGGCAACTGGATCGGAACAGCATTGGCTTTAAGTCTGTCTTTCATCATTTCCACTGCATGAAAGAAATCCGCGCCGGTTCTGTCCATTTTATTTACAAATGCAATTCTCGGTACCCTGTATTTATCTGCCTGTCTCCATACTGTTTCAGACTGAGGCTCCACACCTCCCACAGAACAGAACAGAGCAACTGCGCCGTCAAGAACCCTTAAGGATCTTTCAACTTCCGCCGTGAAATCAACGTGACCGGGTGTATCTATGATATTTATCCTGTGATCATTCCATGAACATGTGGTTGCAGCTGATGTAATCGTAATACCTCTTTCTTTCTCCTGCTCCATCCAGTCCATTGTGGCTGCGCCTTCATGCACTTCACCGATCCTGTGTAATCTTCCTGTATAATATAAAATTCTTTCAGTTGTTGTGGTCTTACCGGCATCAATGTGCGCCATAATACCAATATTTCTTGTTTTAGCTAATGTTACCTGTCTTGCCATTTTATTTTAAACTTTTCGTTTGTTAGATTTTTAAAATTACCATTTAAAATGCGCGAAAGCTTTATTTGCTTCTGCCATTTTGTGAACATCTTCTTTCTTTTTTACGGAACTACCTTCACCTACAGCTGCTGCCATAAGTTCATTAGCAAGCTTCAATGACATTGATTTCTCATTTCTTGCTCTTGTATAATTCAATATCCATTTAATTGCCAGAGCTACTCTTCTGTCAGGTCTTACTTCTGTAGGAACCTGATAATTTGATCCACCGACTCTTCTTGATCTTACTTCAACTGCCGGCTGCACATTATTGACAGCTTTTCTGAATACATCAAGCGGCTCGCCTTTTGTCTTATCTGCAATTATTTTAAATGCATCATACATTATTCTTTGTGCTACCTGTTTCTGCCCGTCTTCCATTATACTGTTAATGAATCTTCCGATCAATATGTCATTGTATCGCGGATCCGGCTTTCTGATTCTTTTTTCGGCTCTTTTTCTTCTCATTGTAAAATATAAATCTTTATTATTTTAATTATTTATTAAATAAAATTAACTCGCAGCAGTTTTTGCTTTCTTTGCGCCATACTTTGAACGGCCTTTTTTCCTGTTAGCTACTCCGGCGGTATCAAGCGCTCCCCTTATAATATGATATCTTACACCCGGAAGGTCTTTCACCCTTCCGCCTCTTATAAGAACTATAGAGTGCTCCTGAAGATTATGACCTTCACCCGGTATATAAGCCGTAACCTCTATCCCGTTTGTAAGTCTTACCCTTGCTACTTTTCTTAAAGCAGAATTAGGCTTTTTAGGTGTGGATGTGTAAACTCTGGTACATACTCCGCGCTTCTGCGGACATGAATCCATTGCCGGGGCTTTACTCTTGGAGATGATCTTCTTCCGGCCTTTTCGTATTAACTGATTAATTGTTGGCAAATTTCTTTTTATCTGATTATTGTGGAAACATACAAAATACTAAATTTAATTTTTTTAGTCAATTGAATTTTGGATAAAAAATAAATGAATACAAATGAGATAACGTTCATTTCAATGTGTAAAAACTAATTGACAATTTGCAGGAACAGAGCCTATCCTTTGATTTAAACATAATTTCAGTAATTTCAGTAATTTCAGTATATAATTATGGATTTTATTTAAGAATCTATATAAATACTTAAATATCAAGTTTTTAGCGAAGAATTTTAAATTTAAAGAGGATTAATATGCAAAATATAGGGACATTTGAGGATGGACCCTCAGATACGATTGAAGGCAGTAGC
Source organism: uncultured Ignavibacteria bacterium (assembly GCA_937872315.1). Classification (GTDB taxonomy): domain Bacteria; phylum Bacteroidota; class Ignavibacteria; order Tepidaquicellales; family Tepidaquicellaceae; genus JAGPCH01. Next base: position 9,523 of record CALMST010000256.1, read on the forward strand.
GTGGATGTGTCAGCCGCTGCCAAAATCAGATCGATCTGTAATTCAAGTATTTAACAAATATAACACTTCTATAAGTATCTCCGGCTGCGATGATTTTCCAGAATATTCTGACTGTAAAATCAGGAACTGCCTCGAATCCAAATGCGGGCTCACCGCTATTATCATATGGATAAATCAAGTGGTATTTATTTTTACAGAATATCAGTCACAGGCACAGCAGAAAATTTTAATCAAACCCGAAAAATGTTTTTGTTAAAATAAATTTAATAAATTATTAAATTAATATTTTCAAATATAAACTATCAACTATCATCCACCGCGGCGGAACAAATTTTCAACGATTAGTATCCCAGATTAAACCTCACATAAGCGAAACTCTGATCGGTATTATTACCATAAGTCAGATTTTTACTGATGTTGTACACATAATTAAAATCAAAAGTATAATTTAATAATGGTTCATAAACTACATTTAATCTGACACTGTAATCATTAACTCTTATTCCATCAAGAAAATATGCCTTATCTGAATCCCTGTCGGCAACAAAAGTGTCAAAAACACTTCCACCTGCATTAAATACAAGTTCCCCTTCCGAATTATATATGTTCTCCCCTTTTCTGACTTTTTGAAGTTCAAGATTAGCGCTGACTCTTGATGAAAAATTATAATTCATTTTCAAAAACAACTGATCTGCATTTGGTCCGATCGGATGTCCAAGTATCACGCCAAAGGCAGTATATCTGTTTTCAGGATCAAAATGGGTATAGACATAAGGTCTGATCTTTGTGTATTCAAATATAAGCGAAAAATTTTCAAAACCTATCGGTTCATACCAGTAAAGCCCTAGCTGATAAGCAGTTTTATTTGTCTGTTTTTCCAGATCGGAAAGATTTGAAAGAATATTTTCATCAAGAAAGAAAGTTCCCTGCAGCTCAAGGTCTTTCAGGAAATGTGTCTGCATATCAAAGAACAATGTACCGTTGTCTCTGTCCTGTAAGGACATTTCCGCGAACTTATAAAACAATAGCGGATTCAGATATCCGAATTCGATGCCTCTTGAAGAAATAATGGTCTCTCCAATACCAACATTGAATAAATTATCCAGCGAAATCGTCAGCCTGTTTGCCGAAAAATATTTGGTATATCTCAGATCCCTGTCCGGATTGTATTCACCTACAGTAGAACCGTAAACAGAGGAATAATTTATCACACCGTATTTAAACATGAATTTCAGAAAATCCATATTCGGAGCATCACCGGATAAGGCGAGCCTCTTGCTGTAACCATATCCGTAAACCAATTTCTCACGCCCTATCTGAACTGCCAGATCCATGCCCTCTGCAGGTTCTGTATAAAATTTTAAATACCCGTTTGTGAAATCATAGTTTGTAATATTTTCTATATTTTCTACATATTTAAAAGTTGCTTTGATCGGAGGGTAAGCAGATTCAATAAGAACGGAATCTCCTGCAGCACCACCCTTTAAGACCGAGAGATTATATCCTATCTTGTTAAAAAGACTTCCACGGAAATCAAGTCCGCCGTCGAACAGCCAGGCATTAGATTTCACTGTGGGTTTGATCCCGTTTACATAATAAAGATTACCGATCGTATTTATAAAAATATTATTATCATTTTTCTGATAAGCGAACAGATATTTCTGTTTATCAGTAATAAGCCCTTTGATACCGTCAGATGCACCTGTATTTCCTCCGAACAGGGATGTAGTAGTTTTATTATTTAATTCTTCGGGTACAAATTCTATCATGTATTTTTTTAATATCTCAATCTCTGTACGGCTAAGCTGTGACTTTTTTTTATACATGGTTTTCAGCATACCGGCTACCTGAAATCTTGAAAGATTCGGATCATCATCGACATAATCATCAATTATTCTCTTTACGGTCATCTCTTTCAAAAATTTATAAACAGGATCTTCCAATGGTACATTCTCTATCTGCGCTTTTACATCAATTACAGATAAGGCAGTAATTGAAATTATTATAAGCAGAAATAATAAAATTTTCGTTGTCATTAAAAAATTATATTTTACGATGCTGCATAATATGATTTTTAGATTTTAATTTATGTATAAAAATTAATTCGATTAAATGTTTAAACCATTTGAACCTTCTTACATAAAACTTTTTCAATCCGGTGAACTATCCGTAAGAGCAAAGAAATTAGAATCAATGCTGTCGGACTGTAACATTTGTCCGAAAGACTGCAAAGTAAACAGGCTTGAAAATCAGATAGCTGCCTGTTATTCAGGATACAAACCGGTTGTGTCTTCTTACTGTGTTCATTACGGCGAAGAACCATTACTCGCCGGTTTGAAAGAATTTGACAATGAGAATGGAGTAGGCAATATTTTTTTCGGCAATTGCAATCTCCGATGCGTCTATTGCCAGAATTATGAGATCTCACAGAATCATAAAACTGAAATCAAATATGAAGTTACGATCGAGCGACTCGCCGGAATGATGCTCGAACTTCAGGCAAAGAATGTAAATGCAATAGGATTAGTTTCCCCTACGCACTTCGTTCCGCAAATAGTAAAAGCGGTTGAAACCGCTGCAGAGGACGGTTTAAACCGTCCTCTCATCTACAACACAAATTCATACGACTCCCTAGAAGTACTTAAGCTCCTGGAAGGCATTATCGATATCTACCTTCCCGACTTAAAATATTCCGAAGATGAACACGGCTACAAATATTCCAAAATCAAAAACTATGTCCGCCATTCCAGAGAAGCTGTCACTGAAATGCACAGACAGGTCGGAAGCGAACTCTTAACTGAAAATAATTTATTAAAGAAAGGTCTGATCATAAGACATCTTATACTTCCGAATGACATCGCCGGAAGTTATGATACGCTGAAATTCATATCCGAACTTGACCCGGACATTAGTCTTTCTGTTATGTCACAGTATTATCCAACTCACAAAGCTATTACATCAGATCTGCTTTCAAGAAATATCCGTGAAAGTGAATTTGTAAAAGTACTTGATTACCTGGATGAGTTCAGACTAGAGAATGGATTTCTTCAGGAGTTAGAATCTGAAAATTATTTCCGGCCCGATTTTGTGGACAGGGAGGAACCGTTTAAGAGGTGATTTATTTTATGCAAATTTCCGGGTAATGAAAAAAGTAAAATAGTTTTTTTGGTTGTTAGTGAAAAAAATAAAAATAGTGATGCACTATAACAGGTTTTAATCAATGACTTTATTATAAATCAAATAAAATACAAACCGTTATTCCGATCCTGTGCCTGCTCAAACAGTTATGATTTTATGTTCATTTTTTAAAAAGTAAAAGTTAATACTTTTAATTCTCATTAAACAAAACCCGGAAGACACGGCTTTGAGAAATTGTTTCCGACAAAAAAGCAGATGATATAAATAACAATGTGATTGCTATTTTGAAATAATAAAATTAACGATTAATATTCATATGGAGTTAATAAAATACGATCACCGGTTGGCAAGATTGTTTAATATATCTGAGACCGAAATCTTTGTAAGCGTTCAAACTTCTTTGCATATTCGCGCATGTTTTTGTAAGTTTATTGCGTTTTGTTAATTCTTATCGGCAATCCTAAGACGGCACAGTGACTTTAAATAAACTCATATCACATTTTGACAAATATCTTCCTCTTAGCAGCAAGGAGAAGGAAGAACTGGGCGATCGTATTACAGAAAAAAAAATCAGAAGAAGACAATTTATACTTAGCAAATATGAAGTTTGCCGGTTTTACACATTTATTATTTCGGGACTTTTTAAAATGTATGCTGTTGACAAAAACGGGACAGAACATATCTTACAATTTGCCTCAGAAAACGAATGGATAAGCGACATTGGCAGTTTTCATTCTGACAAACCGAGCCGGCTTTACATTGAAGCCATAGAACCATCGGTTGTTTTGCAAATAGAAAAATCGAACCTTCTGTATCTCTATACTCATTTTCCCAAATTTGACCGGAATTTCAGAGTTATAATTGAAAACAAATATATTGAACTAGAAAACAGGGTTTTACAAAACATCAGTTCTACGGCTGAAGAACGTTACCAGACTTTTTTGGAACAATATCCTCAGCTTTCTAACCGCCTTCCTAATACTCAAATAGCATCCTATATTGGAATAACTCCTGAATTTTTAAGTAAAATCCGAAACAACATCTCTAAGAAATAATGCTCATATTATCTTAACATAGATTAAGAGTATTTCTTAAACTTGTTTATAGGTGTTTTATTTCTGTTAGCTTTATTTTTGTATAGTAATCAAAACCCGTCAAATGAAAAAAATTTTTATACCGGTTTTTTTGATCCTGCTTATTGCAGGTTGTCAAAATCAAACAGAAAACAAACCATTTTTAAACAATCAAAATAAAACAGAAATGTACACAGAGAAAGAAAAATCAGCAATTGAGAAAATGCTTTTCTCATACCGGGACGCATTAAACTCATCAGATGTATCTAAAGTTTTAACACTTTACACTCAGGACGGAGTGTTTATGCCAGCCAATGCACCAACTGCCAAAGGAAAGGATCAATTGAAAAGTTCTTATGAGTTTGTATTTAAAAAAATACAGCTCAATATTGAATTTTTCATAGAGGAGATTATCGTAAATGGTGATTATGCATATGCAGTAACCAGCTCAAAAGGTACAACATTAATTCATGAGAACGGGGAAACTGTTCCAGAAGAAAACAGAGAATTGTTTGTTCTTCTAAAAATTAATGAAGAATGGAAAATTTCACGTTATATGTTTAACAAAACAAAATAGCTAAGCACACATAAATTTAAGTTTTAAAAGACAATATTTTAGCTGAATAAAAAAGATTTATGAAAGACATAATTATTTTAACAGCTCTGTTTATAAGTGGTTTTACACTTTCCCCAAATTAATTTGTAAGATTAAAAATCTGTTCCTTATATCCACTACAGTCATTGTGTAAAGCCACGAACTAATTTGTATAATTCAGCAAGATTTTTAAATCCTGCGCAAATTTTTCTTTGTTTGTCATTTCAACATAATTATAGTAGTATCAGAAATGCAGAAACCGGAAGGAGTTACTGTTTAATTGAATTTATTGAACTACGGTAAAACAAATCCGAATATTTAAATAAGTTGAAATAAAGTAACACAGATTCTATATCGCCGGTGAGTGAGGCTCCTATAAGTACAAAGAGACAATGAAAAAACAATATATATTTAAACAAACTTTTTTTTCCCTAATAACAAAACCTCAAAACACTCTCCATTTACTTTTTTCATTTTAAGTCATCCGGTCAGATCATAATTTAATGTAACCATAGCAGTAGTTGAATGTTAAAATATTTCAAGTTAAATTAATCAATATTTGTAAACAGTTAAATATGAATGCTAGTAGCTGATACATGAGGGAAAATCACAATCAGAATCAATCAGAATCAATCAGAATCAACAAGGATAGAATGATGACATAAAGCAACAACAATACTCTACACATTAAAAAATTTAAAATTCTGAAAAATGAAATATACTTTCATTTCTATTGCAGCTTCCTTAAAACCTAAAAACATTTTTTTCCGGATCTCACTTATTCTGACATTGTTAACCTTATGCAGTTTAAACTCCCGAGCTCAGTACACCAAACTGTTTGACTTTCTCGATATACCATCCGGAAGAACCCCAAACGGCTCGTTAATTTCCGACGGAACATTTATGTATGGCATGACATCATTGGGAGGAGAGAATGGTTTTGGTACCATCTTTAAGATAATGCCTGACGGAAGTAACTTTATAAAGATTCTGGATTTTAACGGAGTTGCAAATGGCAGAGAACCCATTGGTTCACTTTATTATGACGGTACATTCCTCTACGGCGTTACTCAAAAAGGCGGTACAAATGATTTTGGAACTGTTTTCAAAATTTTACCCGATGGAAACGGCTTTTTAAAACTAAAGGATTTTACGGGTATGCCGGATGGCTGGAGACCAAAATTCTGCACGCTTGTATCTGACGGGACTTACCTCTACGGAACAACTATTGCCGGAGGGACAAATGACTTTGGTTCGGTTTTTAAAATAAAACCAGATGGTTCAGATTATTCCATTATCCTGAACATCAGTGGTGGTCTTAACGGTGAAAATATTTACGGCTCTTTAATTTTAGACGGTACTTATCTCTATGGAATGACAGAGCTAGGAGGCAGCAATGGCGTCGGAACTATTTTCAAAATTATAACTGATGGAACAGGCTATTTAAAGCTGTTTGATTTTCAAAGTGTACTGAGCGGCAGTGTGCCACTGGGGTCACTTTATCTTGACGGAGGATATTTATACGGAATGACTTCCCTTGGAGGAACAAACAACGAAGGAGTTATTTTTAAAATAATGACGGACGGAACAGGGTTTACAAAACTTCTCGATTTTGACGGTACAAATGGCGGCTCTCCTTATGGCTCTCTTATATTACAGGGTACATTTCTTTACGGACTTACCTCAAGTAACGGCGCAAACAATGCCGGTACTCTTTTTAAAATAAATACTGATGGTTCAGGATTTGTCACAATCAAAGATTTCATTGGCACCGACGGTACATTTCCTTTCGGTTCGCTGATAACAGAAGGAAATTTTCTTTATGGTATGACAAGTGGCGGAGGTCAATTCGGAAGAGGTACAATTTTTAAAAATCAATTATTACCGACTTCTGTTATTAATCATAACCAGGTCGCCTCAAACCCGGATGATTTTTATCTTTCACAAAACTATCCGAATCCGTTTAATCCAACTACAATTATTTCTTTTAATATAAGATCAAAATCTTTTGTGTCTCTGAAGATATTTGATGCTATGGGAAAAGTCGTGTCGGATCTTGTTTCCGAAGAATTGCCTGCCGGAATGTATTCGCCGCAATGGGACGCTGCTGGTTTTGCAAGCGGAGTTTACTTCTACCAATTGCAGGCAGGTTCATTTACTGATACAAAAAAATTATTATTAATCAGGTAATGAAAATCTTTTTTAATTTATAAATCGTTTTTAGAATTTCTTCTTTAATATTAATTTGAATACTGTACCCTGCTCTCCTGAATTTATTACAGATCTGCTTTGTGTAATTCAGCAATCGGAATTATCCGATTCTGAAATTTATCGATATACCGCAGCACCGGAAAAAAAATATATATATGCTGCTGTTGAAAAATTACAGAAATATTTATGAATTTACTGCAAAAGATTAATTTAAAATAATTTTTTTGAATAATTATAAATTCCGGTCTTAAACCGAAGATAAAGAATAAGGACAATAAAAAAGAATACCTGTAAACAGTCAGATGTCAGTGTTATTTATATCTGATAATAACTATTTTAATTTTAAAATCAGAAAGGAAATTTTATTGAAAACATTAATAACATCTATACTTTTTATTTTATTTTTTTCCGGTGAATCATTTTCACAGTTATATCAGGGACCTGCAAACGGATCAGTTCCTAACGGCGCTATTGTTAACACAGGTACTTTCATGACCGATATGTCAGGTGAGCCATTATCACAATACATAAAAAAACTCAGGAATAAAGAAAGAATAGAACCTTATCCTGATAATATAAATACAATTGAACCAAAAGGACCCATTGGATCAAACTATACTGAAGAAAATTATCTCGGAACAAATTCTGCACCTTTGCTTCTTAGTTCTTTCCCCGGAGCTCAGGACCCGGGAAATTATATTCCCCCGGACACATACATAGCCGCAGGTCCGACGCATGTAATAGGTGTTGACAACGGCTTTTTTTTCATTTGGACTAAAGCCGGTAAACTTGTTAATAAAATTAACGCTGATAGCTGGTTTAATTCTACATTATCCGGCGCTTCAGCATTTGATCCGAAAATCTCTTATGATCATTTTAATAAAAGATGGATAATGGTCTGGCTAGATCAGGATAATGCAACAGCCAGGGGATATTTTTTGATTTCTGTTTCTGATGATTCTATACCGACAGGCACGTGGTATAACTGGGCAATAAAATCATCTCTAAACGGAAATACAGAATCCGGATCCTGGGGAGATTATCAGGGAGTTGGATTTGATCAGGAAGCAATCTATCTGACTACAAACCAGTTTGCATTCGGCGGATCATTTCAGGGAGCTAAAACAAGGATAGTAGGCAAAGCTCAGTTATACAATAATACTGCCGGTCCCCTTGCCTGGACAGATTTGTGGGATATTCGGGATCCCGTTACTTTTGCAAGAATATTCGGACACAGACCTTCTATAGTCTATGGAAACTCCGGAGAATATTATTCACTTTGCACTTCTCCGACTGCCACCGGAACTTACATGATACTTTACAGAATAGTTAATCCTTTGACAGCGCCTGTTATGACAGCCGTAAACGTACCGGTCGTTAGTTATGCTTCACCTCCAAATGCAAATCAGCTCGGAGGTAGCACTATCCTCATTGAAGGAGGAGGAAGCGGATTAAAGAATGAACCGGTTTTCCGTAACGGATTCCTTTATGCAGTTCACGCTGTCAGAACTACCAGCGGTTATTCCGCCGTAAGTTATTTAAAACTGGATGTGTCTGCAAATAATGCAGTCGAGGATTATTCTTTTGGACAGGATGGTTTCTGGCATATTTATCCTGCTTTGGCTGTAGATAAAGATAATAATATTGCAATGACCTTTTCACGTTCAGGTCTTACTGAGTACATGGGTGCTTATTATAATTCAAGGTTAAGCACAGATCCTCAGGGAACATTCAGTGGTACAAGAGTTCTTAAATCCGGCGAAGCTAATTACGTAAAAGACTTTGGAAGCGGAAGAAACAGATGGGGCGATTATATGGGTATATGGCTTGATCCTTCGGATCAAAACAATTTCTGGATTCATACTGAATATTCAAAATTTCCTTCCAGTACCTGGGCTAATCAGGTTGGTCAGATCAGACTAGTTCCATTTTCTTCATCAGCAATGTACACATCAGTTGATTCACTGAATTTCGGAACAAATGAATTCGGAGTTCTGAGCGATACAATGCATTTTTCGATCTATAATTACGGGACTCCTGTGCTTACTGTCAACAGTATTTCATCTCCAGGCGGTCAGTTTCAGATCCAGAATATGCCGGCTCTTCCAGTAAACCTTAACTACAGAGATTCTATTTATCTCAAAGTTAATTTTACACCATCCATACAAGGAAATGTTAAAGACAGTATTATTATTACCGGTAATGCATCGTTAAATCCTGTTAAGCCGGTTTATTTATACGGCAAAGGATATTTTATAAATCCGGCTCAGGTAAAAACCATGTATGCCGTAACAGGCGCATTGTCAAACGGAATTTTAATGACAATTAATTCGGCGTCCGGTGCTGGTACATCTGTAGGTGAATCCGGTTTTACACAGCTAAATGGTTTAAGCATTCGACCTTCTAATAATGAATTGTATGCGAGTATATCAAATTCACCTTTTACTCAACTGGTAAGAATAAATTCTGTTTCAGGAGATGCATACAATACTTCTCCTATTCCAATAGCAGACATACGCGCAATAGCTTTTGATCTGAATGATCTTCTTTATTGCTCGTCTGCCAACGGTAAGCTTTATAGTTATGATGTTACATCCGGAGATACAAATTATATTGGTTCCACAGGAATTACAAACCTGTTTGGCCTTAGTATAAATCCGGTAAATGGTTCTCTCTGGGGAATCAATGTGACCGGAACAGTTTACAAGATCAATAAAGCTGATGCAAGTTCGACTGCAATCGGCTCCACAGGCATTTCACCAAATACGGCTTTGGCATTTGATAAAAACGGTGTGTTATACGCACTGGCTGGTATTGGATCACAACTAAACCGATTGATCTCTGTCGATACAACATCCGGCGCAGGTACATTAATTGGAACAAATATTGGATTCGCTTCAGCTAACGGACTTGCCATTTCTCCGGATATAGTTGGCATTCAGAATATCACTGTGAATGTTCCGGAAAGATATGAACTTTATCAGAACTATCCGAATCCGTTCAATCCTTCAACTTCAATTAAGTTTGACATTCCAAAGACAGAAAAAGTTCAGCTTATTGTTTATGATATGCTCGGAAAAGAAATTACAAAACTTGTTAACGAAAGACTTGAAGCCGGAACTTATGAATATAAATTTGATGCCTCCTCTTTATCAAGCGGTGTTTATTTTTACAGACTCGGATCCGGTAATTTGAGTTTCACAAAACGAATGCTTTTAATAAAATAATAACTTTGCAGAAATTTTTTATAAAGGACCGGAGAATATTCCCGGTCTTTTTTTTTATCTTTATTAAAATAAAAATGTGAGTTATCACATTTCACATACATTCATTTCTCAAAGGCACATCCGCAAAGAAAGCGGGAAACCCGGATCAGATTTTGAAAACAACATATAGGAAAAAATAAGATCAACTTTTATCCTGACATCACTGCTTAATGAATGAATATTCAAAATTTTTTTTGAACATGATTTTTATAATTATCCTTAAACGTCACTAAAGCAAACTTACGCCAGTGTACCACGACTTAATGAGAATCGTTTGGAAATGAGTACAATTTAATGGCATTGCTGCAAGCTGTTTTAGGTATAGTAAAATACAATTCTCACTCATTCCCGTTGGC
>CALMST010000257.1 GCA_937872315.1 uncultured Ignavibacteria bacterium
CCGCAAGCGGCGGGAAATTAAACCCTAAGCGATTAAAGTTTTAAAAATTAAATTGGGTGTAAAATCCGCTTTCAGTACCATAAATTTAATTGCAAAAATATACTGCTGAAATTCGTCTGAAGAAACTGACGGAATTCTTATAAAACAATTAAAAGCCATTACGCCGAACCAGACAAAACCACAATCAGAATACCGGTATGTTCCGATTGATTAATTATGAAATTTTCAGAATTAAATGTTGGATCTCCGGAAAATCATGTATTCTTTAAAATAAAATCCCCCGGCGGATATACGAGCCCGCCGGGAGAAAAAAAGTTAACTGATAATTCATTTCATATCGCGTTACTTTTTTTGTTCTTCCGTATTCTCTCAATTCTGATTTTACTGGGTAGTTCAGTTCATCACTTTCAGAATTTCCTCATAGATCTCTTTCTTCAGACCGTCATCTATCCCCGACTCGAAGCACAGCCACTTTATGTATTCCCGGTCGTGACTGTAGATCTCATGGATGGTTCTGCCTTTGAATTTACCAAAGTTCAGGATCTTCCTTCCGTTCCTGTCCGTCAGGATCCTGTTCTCATCTTTTTTAAGATTCAGCGCAACGAAGTGGATCATCTTATCATCAAATGAAAGTTCGAATCCGGTCATTTCATCTGATTCAAATCTCTTCTCTTTGCCTTCTCCGGCTCCTTTGTGATAATCCCATTTAAGCATCCCGGCATTATCCATAAAATCCTTTGTCTTGTAAAAAGCTTCGGCTTCAGTCAGCTTATTCTCTTCTTCCTTCAGATTTATTGCCTCGAATGCCGCGCTTCTAAGCAGTTTGCTGAAATATTCATTATAGATAATTTCTCTGTTGAATATCTCAAGATTGAGAAGTCTGTTATGAATGAATACAGCCATCCCGTTCATCTCCGGCTCCGGTTTGAAGCTTTTAATAAAATCATTTATATCTCCTTTCCTGTTTTCATATATATCAGACAGATTCGAGGTTTTGGAAAAATAATCCATGGATATTTCATAAGATCTGACATTATCCCAGACTGTAGACTGATTTGCCGAGAAAGATTTATTAAACTTAAGATTATCCTTTACATCCTTCGCCTTACTGCTCCTCATGTAAGAAGGCGCTGAATATTCAGAATCCATGAAATCTCTCTTATTGTATCTCCATCTTCCCGCTTCTACACAGCTTACCGGGAACGTAACGGTTGTCTGAGGAGCCACCAGCACGGAAGTGTTAAGTACCCTGTTCTGCTTTGCGCCCGAGAGAATATCCCCGTCCGACATGAAAATATACTCATCCGACTTATTCACAATACTGAGATTATTTACAATGCCTGATTCACTTACCTCTTTTATAACTGCCGACTTCTTCTTCAATGCCCTGGATAAAGAGATATATCCGAAAGTATTGATCTGATCTGTCCTGAACTGTACAACGCTCAAAGATTTGTAACTGTTGAAAATTAATTTTTCTGTGTTCATTTTATTACCCTTCCTTTCGTTTAGGTTTTTTTATGTTAATTATAATACTGTTTATTTAAATTGCTGAAACATTCCGGCAATTTTACTTTTCATTTTGAAAATACTATCTGTATTATATATACACATGATTTTAATTTTTTTGGCGGACTAATTGAGATTTATTTCCATTCCTTCAAACATCACATCCTTTGTCGCCGGTATAAAACATATATCAATTCTCGAGATAAGGGAATCCTTTATTTCTATCAGAACTGTTGACTGATTCATTTCTTTTTCTATGATCTGAGAAAGGATTATACATGATCTCATGCTCATTGAAGGTAAATATCCTATGGATGCATTTATCAGTATGAGTTTAGTCTTCATATGATTTCTGATAGTAAGAAATTTTTCATCCAGATAATCCAGGACCTCGATCTTTCCTAAAAGAGGTGTTAGTACATACTGGGATTCATAAATGACATATTCAGATAAATATCTCTCCAGGTGAATAGTATCCAGTTCATTCCAGCACTTTGCAAGCTGTTTAAGTAATATTAATTCTCTGTTGTTCATTTCTTTTTATAATTGAATTTCACTTATACAAAATTATAATAAAAAATCGGCAAGCATAGACTTAAACAACCTTGCAATTCCTTCTGCAAGGTTGCAAAGAATACAACTTTTATATACCGTTTAGGTAAAAAAGCTATTTATCCGAGTTAAAACAGTTTAATTTTACTTGGAAAGGTGAGATTAGCAGGACTTATATTGTATCAAATCCTGATATCAATATTTGCAGGTGATAGATTTATTTTAAAAGGCATTCCGCGATTACCCGATATCTTAAAATGTTCAGATTCCGTTTTTCCGAGCTGGTCTTTGATCCTTCTGTTTATCTTGCTTTTTTTTTCGTTGAAAGAACCTTCAACCGGGTTTATCATATCAATGATTCTATTGTTTATTTCTTCCGGAGTAACATTTAAATTTATACGCTTGTAAATATTTTTTAATTCTTCTTTATAATTATAAAGATCATTAAGCCTGATCCCGTCAGGATTTTTGAGAAACAATATATATAAAGCTTTGAAAAGAGGTTCAAGTTTTAATTCTGTGTTTCCCAGATGCGGCATTAACAACTTATAATCATCATTCACAATTAATCCGTAAGGACCGGTAAATCTTTTAATTGCTTTATTGAATAAAAACTGTGCTCTGAGTCCTTCCAGTATCTGGAAAACCTGATCAATTAATGAATTTGGAATATTCATATTTAATATCCTCTTCATGCAGCTCCCGCAGATATCAGCTGTTCTTAATTTCAATATCACTTCCCTTTTATCCTTGCAGAAATCATTTATGCAGCCTCTGACATGATAGTGTACAAAGTCATTGTATCCGTCAAGTGATTCGATATCCATTAAATTCTGAAGTACATTTTCTACAACCTGATAAGCTACGGGATATTTATGATGCGCTTTGATATAAAACTTTTCCCATTCGGCTGCGTGGATGAATACATTCTTTTTATTATTGCAATGGCTGAACCAGTTGAGTGAATTGAATCTTTTTGTAATTAGCACAACGAAATCATTTTTGCCGATCAGATTTTCTTTTCTGAAGCTGTCACATAAGCTGAATAATTCTTCAAAACTTAAGGGATATCCAAGTTCTTTTATGAATTCTTTTTTCTTTTTATCTGAATCAAATTTAAAATTGTGCCTGGGATAAAGATCGTAATTAAGAAAATAAAAATCCTTTTTATTAAACTCATGATCATTCATCTCAAAATTCATCGGTCCTTTGAATGAATTCAAAAGTTCATATACTTCAGTAAGATCTTCAGAACTGTATTCGGGCGAACGGATAAGATGTATTTTTATTTTATTACTTTTCATAAATTTTTTCAAGCCTGGATAAATTTTCTTTGGAAAGTGATTCAAGGAATTTATTTAATTTCAGATCTGTATTCAGTTCCTCTGAATCCATGAAAAATAGCATATTTATACTTCGAGAGAATAATACCCGTGATTCTGATTCAGCTAACACATCAAAATATTCATTAAATATAGTTTCATACTCTTTTAACTTAGCCTTCCTCTGAATCCTTCTGAAAATATCCCATCCCTTCGCCGGTTCAATTTCAATCAGTCTGGATGCTTTTGATATATTTGGTTTATCCGAAGATTCACAAAGCTCATAGAGAACGTTTAAAAATTTAAGTTCTTCTTCATCCAGTTTATTCTTTAACTTCTCAATAAATTTCAAAGCCATAATATTCTGTTCTTTATCTTCCAATGTTTTCGTATCAGGCTCAATGATATCATTGCAATCATCGATAAGAACCAGTAAAAAAAGAAATTTATTATGTCTGGTTAAATTAAAAATTTTATTCTTAATGATGACCAGGCATAAACTTTCAAAGCTTCCTCTGTCTTCGTCAAAATGTTCGAGAGCTTTTACTATGGATTCAGAAACTATATCTTCCAGATCCTCGTGTGAAATATTGTATCTCTTAGAATACCTTAACAGCTTGTTCCAGAGATCAATAAAATTAACATTTGCGGCAAGATCATACATTGTCATAGTTTAAATTGATAATTATGTAAGATATGATTTTATTTAAGATGATTCATATCTGTTTTCCTGATTAGCATAACCGGTAGCACAAAATAAACAAATGCTTTTTTTTATACAAATATAAATTTCCTGAGCAGTTTTTGTTAAAGTAAGAACTGTCCGGCATTTTTTATTTAATATCAGGATTTAATGCAATTCATAATCAAATATTTCCGGTTGTGAAATAGCACAACCGCCTGATAAATTGATGATTTAAATTCAGGCTGCCGGCATTAAGTTAATATCATGAATGAATTTCCGTCTGTTTATCTTTATAAAAAAGGAAGTTCCCCTTTGCCTTGTATGATTTCATTTATGAGAATAAAAAACGCAATCCATATTGATGAATTGCGTTTAATGTTTCAAGTACCCCGTAGAAGATTCGAACTTCTAAAGACAGATTCGTAGTCTGTTGGTTTATCCATTAGCCTAACGGGGCATATTTAATTATGAATTATGAATT
>CALMST010000258.1 GCA_937872315.1 uncultured Ignavibacteria bacterium
TATCATATATATATCGAACTACTGACGGAGGTCTGAACTGGAGTTCTTTTTCATTGGTGTTTAATGGAGATTTTTACAGAGTTTCTTTTATAAACGAAAATACCGGATACACAGCAAGCACACGTGCTGCATATAAAACTACAAACTTTGGAATTAGCTGGGATAGTGTTGGTAGAGTTACACCTCTCAATTTTGATGTTACGAGTATTGAGTTTTGCAACGAAAATACAGGATGGGCGGGAACACAAGCACCGGTTTACAAAACCACAAACGGAGGAAGAGACTGGATTGAACAGTTTGTTACAGGAGTCGTTTATAGCATATCCGCACACAATGACAGCCTTGTCTGGACATGCGGCAATGCCGGAAGGATATGGCATACAACTACAGGTGGAATATGTTTTGTAAATAATATTTCTTCAGTCATCCCTGATAATTTTAAATTATTTCAAAACTATCCAAATCCATTCAATGGTCAAACAAAAATATCATTCAGCATAAAACAAAGCGACATTTATAACCTTGAAATTTATAACAGCATAGGTCAGAAAGTTTTAGTTGTATTTAACAGACAGTTTATACCCGGTACTTACGAACCTAATATTGATGCAAATACTTTAGGGTCGGGAATTCACTTATATAAATTAAACGGAAGTAAGAACAGCATAACTAAATAATTTCTGTTGGTAAAATAAAAATATAAATGAACAATTATGAAAAACATTATTCTTATTCTATTCACATTTCTTTTCTTTACTCAAACATCTGACGCTCAATGGATAAAGCAGTTTTCCCCTAATCACGATTTGAGAGACATAGAATTCATTAACAGATATACTGGTTGGGCGTGTGGAGATAATCATATTTATAAAACAATAGATGGAGGAATTTCCTGGAATGAACAATCACATCCGGATGCATATTTGATTCAGCAAATATTTCCGGTAAATGAGAATGTAGTATATGCAGTTGGTTGGTGGAACTTCATGAAGACAACTAACGGCGGAGAAAACTGGAGTGCTTTTTTTAATGGATCTACCGGTCAAGGACTTCCTGTTCTAGAAGGATTACATTTCATAAATGAAAATACAGGCTGGCTAGTAGGAAATGTCGTAGCCATGAAAACTACAAATGGTGGAATTTCCTTTGTTGACTCTATGAGAGTAGAGGCAATAGCACAGGATGTATATTTTAAAGATTCTTTGAATGGAATTTTTTGTGGATATTCAGGTGACTTTAAAAAGACAACAAATGGAGGAAAAACCTGGAATAGAATTCACATACTTAGTCCGGGTCCTCTTTATGACTTCTACAGATTGTCAGTCTTTAATGATAGTATTGTTTGGTTAGGAAGCAGACCTGTTTATAAATCAACAGACTTTGGAAATACCTGGGACAGTATTTCATCTTATCCATTTACGGTATTTGGTGATTATATTTACAATATTGATTTTTCCAGCGCCTTGACCGGTTATGCTTGTGGAGCTTCATTGAATTTATTTAAAACTACAGACGGTGGCTATAACTGGATTCCTCAACAAACTACTCAGTTCTTTCCGGGTTTAAATTTAGGGATGTATGCATATAATGATTCGGTAGTGTGGAGTTGCGGCAGAAAAAGAATTATTAATACTCTTACAGGTGGTTTAGCTTCCATTAATAATTCTAATTATTCACAACCAATAAGTTTTAAGCTTAATCAAAATTATCCAAATCCATTTAACCCTGAAACTACAATTGAATATTATTTGAAAGGAAAGGGATTTGTTTCGTTAATAATTTATGATGCTTTAGGAAATGAAATAACTACTTTAATAAATGAAATAAAAAGAGAAGGTAGTTATACTGTTAAATGGAACGGTGAAAATTATACATCAGGTATTTACTTATATAAATTAAAAGTTGATAATTTTCAAGAAACTAAAAAAATGTTGTTAATCAAATAAAAGTTATAAAAATGACTCCACCAGGTAATCCCGCCGCTGTTGATCTTCCGGAAAGTTTGCACTCCAAAAATTTGAAAAGTAGTTTGCATTTTATTGCAAACTTTCCGGCGACCAACAACAAACCCGTTGATAAGCGAAGCACCGTTATACCTTCCTGAATTATACTTGTAATGAAAATAGATTAGAATTATCTTAGACAGGATTTTGCAAAAGGCAGTTGAATATCATAATAATCCTGTGAATCCCCTCTGGAACTTAGCTGAGAATCCGGAAGATTATAAATATTCATCTGCAAAATTTTATTATAAAGGGGTTGACGAATTTGGAATACTTGAAAACTATATGGATGTATAAAGGTGGTTCTTTCATGAAAGGGTCTTTGTTGTTGGTCGCCAAAAAGTTTGTTAAAGGGTACTTCTTACTTGAAAACTGTTCAACAAACTTTTTGGAAGACCAACAACGGCGGGAAAACCAAAAGCACCACCAGGTGAAAATAGAGAAATAACTCCTCCGCCTGGGTTTCCATTATTCCACAAAGTAAAAGATACATTCCTAGATACTCCTCCTTGATTATCATAAAATGTCTTTTTAAATGTAAAACCCCCATTTCGATATTTTTCCATTTTTGACCAAGAAGTTCCGGGTATATTAGAACATGTAAAATTTAAACAGTCAGGGATATTTAAATCGTATCCAGAATTAGGTCCATCATCAACTTTCCAAAAATGAGTAGCCGTATAATCCCACCAAATATAGGGTGGACATGCATAATTCCAAATTACATCCTCTTCATCTTCTCTATAAACTCCAGCAACAACTCTGCCTGAAGTGAATGTCCAAGGACCATCAGTTTGAAAATCTCCTAGATTATTATTTAGTTCTGTATACTGATAACCCGGATTAAAATGCTTTATTAAATTCCATGCTTGCCTAACCATGTGTTGGTGTGCTGGCTGTGTATGACTAAAAGCTAAATTTGATAGAAGCAAAGATACTGCTATCAATAGTGTTTTCATTGTTTTCATTTTATCTCCTTTAATTAAGATTTAATTGTAATTTGTTTTTATTCTATATATTAGTATTATTAATTATTGAATAATTGTATCCCG
>CALMST010000259.1 GCA_937872315.1 uncultured Ignavibacteria bacterium
ACTTAATACTTAATACTTAATACTTAATACTTAATACTTAATACCTGATACTTATCTATTTCTCAGACACTATGATCTCAACCATTTCTGTCGGTTGGCCGAATATTCCTTCTTTAGTTTTCATGATCATCCTGAAATTTTGCCAACCAGTTTCCAGAGGGTTCACATTAAATTTAAATGTGACGGATTTACCCGGTTCCACGTTTTCCGGTAGCTGTATATATCCTACTCTCCAGTTATTGATGGTTACAAGATTTTTATTCGAATCGATCATTACCAGCTGATCATAACCTTTTACCCAGGCTCTGCTGCCGGTATTTCTGAATGTTATGGAAACGGGACTTTCCTGACCGGAATACATGTATTGCGGGATATCCTGACTGACAAAAACTGAATTATACCTGCTGACATCTACATTCCCGGTATTATTACCTGAAACATTGACATATGCTCTGTCTGTGAGTTGTCCGAAATAATTATCATTTTTTTTCATTCTCCACCGGAGACTGTAAATTCCGGCTACAGGAGGAGCAGTAACATAAAATTCAATAGTAGAAATCTGACCGGTATCAATCGTACTGGATAAAAAATATTCTGTTGTATTCCAGTCAGAATATTTCATGACTGATGAATCAGCGACCGGCGCTATTTTAAAATCACCTGAAGTTGTATAATACCATGGATTTGCTCCTGTGTTCTCCATTGTTACCGTGACTTTATATTTTTCACCTGAATTCATAAACTCTGGAATATCAATGCTAATGAATCTTGAATTGTTACCTTCATCATCAGATGAAAATGTGCCGGTTTCATTTTTCACAGTTACCATTTTTGCAGTATATTCGCCGAAGAACTGATCATTCTTTGTCATTACCCACCTGCAGTTGTATGTACCGGTTTCATCAGGAGCTGTTATCTTAAAAAGGAACATTACTTTCTCATCAGGATTGACATCAAATGGAACAGAGACTTCCTTTACGCCCCATACATCTGCCTGAAACATATTGTCAGCCTGATCAAAGAGGGAAAGTTTATAGTTTTCACTTTTAGTCCATTTGTTGTTACCTGTGTTTAGCATATTTATGGTCACAACAAATTCTTCTCCGGGTTTCATTTCTTCCGGAATGTCATAGCTTAATATCTTTGAATTGTCGCCGGATGGTGAGACACCGTTAAGAGTATTATCCTGTGCTTTGAGATCAGTCTTTAAAAATATCATTAAAAGTAAAATTGCAAAGCTGAAAATATATTTGATTTTATACATATATCCTTTCTTGTTTAATAGATTTAAATGCTTATATAAACTGCATATGAAATTCAGAATAATTTATAATAGTTTCTATACAAAAATTTTTTTGATTATTTGTATTTAGTATCCCGGTTAAATTTATAACCGGTGAATCCCGTAAAATCAGAACACTACGAATCAGAGATATTTGAATTTTGAATTTTACCATATAATTAATATCTTTACTTTAAAATTCATATAAATTTTTAAAAAAAAATGCAATCGAAAGCAATAACTCCCGAAGAGTATCTCGAGTCGCTTCCGGAAGACAGGAGGAAAGCCATAAGCGAACTTCGTAAAGTTTTAAAGAAAAACCTCCCGAAAGGTTTTAAAGAAGTAATGGGTTACGGAATGCTGGGATATGTTGTTCCGCATTCTAAATATCCTGACGGTTATCATTGCAATCCTGAATTACCTTTGCCTTTTATTAATCTTGCATCTCAGAAAAACTTCATAGCGCTTTACCACATGGGTATTTATTCTGATCCCAAACTGCTTGAATGGTTCATAAAAGAATTTCCTAAACACAGTAAATCCAGACTTGATATGGGTAAGAGCTGTATCCGGTTTAAAAAGCCTGATGAGATTCCTTTAAAACTGATCGGCGAACTCGCGTCTAAAATTACTCCTGACATGTGGATTAAAGAGTATGAAAAAATTTTAAGCAAAAGTCATAATAAAAAATAATAAACAAATCATTTATTAACCAAAACAAAAAATCATGAAATTTAAATTACCGGTTTTTATAAGTATGTTCATTTTAGGTACAATGTTATTTCTAAGCTCAGAAGTTAAGTCAGCAACTTTTACTATCAATGTAATGAATTTTGCTTTTTCACCTGCGAATATAAGTGTTTCGGTAGGGGATACAATAAAATGGCAGTATGTAAGCGGTAATCATACAACAACAAATAACGGATCGTTCGGAACTTCCAGGCCGGCCGGAGCCCCTTCCTGGGATGCTCCAATTAATGTAGGTATGTTACAATATAAATATGTGGTGACAGTTCCGGGATCTTATACATATAAATGTTTATTCCATTCGTCGATGATTGGTAATTTTACGGCCACAAGTCCGGTAATAAATTTAAATCTGAGCTCCATTATTGAAGGCTTCTGGAACGGAGCAACAATGGTAAGTGATACGGTGAATGTTACACTTAACAAATCAGCTCCCCCTTATGAAATTTTGGATTCTGCAAAAGTAAAACTGAGTTCTTCAGGAACCGGAGCTCTTACTTTTAGTAACGCTCCGGGCGGCTCTTATTTTATTGTTGTAAAACACAGAAATTCTATTGAAACATGGAGTAAATTGCCTGTAGTATTTACTTCCGGCGGAACAGAAAATTATGATTTCACTTCAGCCGCGAATAAGGCATTTGGAGATAATCTGGTTTTTAAAGATGGTAAATATACTTTCTACAGCGGAGATGTAAATCAGGATGAATCCATAAATCTTACCGATGTAATACAGATCTATAATGAAGCGACTTATTTCTCTGCAGGATATGTTGTTACTGATGTCAATGGAGATAACATTACTGATCTGACTGATGTCCTGATCGCACAGAATAATGCTAATAATTTTGTGTCCGTTGTAAAGCCATAGTGGTAAGAAAAAGTATTCAGAGGTAAAAGTCCGTTTAACTAAATCCGTCTCTTTGGGGACGGATTTTTTATATATACCCGAAGCATACTTTTAATCAAACCAATACATATACATTTTACGATTCCGCTTAAAT
Organism: uncultured Ignavibacteria bacterium; assembly: GCA_937872315.1. GTDB lineage: Bacteria > Bacteroidota > Ignavibacteria > Tepidaquicellales > Tepidaquicellaceae > JAGPCH01. Next base: position 3,031 of record CALMST010000259.1, read on the forward strand.
GTCCGATGATATTCGGTATTCATTGATTATTTCAAGATAACAAGTCTCTTCACATCAACAAAATCACCGCTTTCCATTCTGTAAAAATATATCCCGCTGGTGAAGCCGGATGCATTAAAATTGACTGTGTATAAACCTGCTGTTGAAAATCTTTCTTCAAGTATTTTTACAAGTTTTCCTGTGATATCATATAATCTTATCCCGACATTGCCGTCTTCCGGAAGTTCATATTCAAATTTAGTCCCGGCATTAAACGGATTCGGATAATTTTGTGTAAGCGAATATTTACCGATGAGATCTGACTGAGATGTAAATCCGGTCAATACGCCTGCATTGGTAGTCTTTAACATGACACCTGAGTTTCCGGCTATCCACCCGTTAACTGAATCAAGAAAGAATACAGAATTCAGATGTTCGTCCGTATTGCTTATTTGATTTGTCCAGCTGACGCCGCCATCAGTGGAGTGATTGATGCGCCCGTAAAATCCTGAAGACCACCCATTCATAATATTGTAAAAATAAATGGAGATTGAATAAGAGTTATTCATTGAATAATTGATCCAGCTTAAACCTCCGTCAGTTGTTTTTGCATTCTCAGGACCAAATGCAATGTTATCATAGTAAGCAGACCAGCCGTGAAACTGATCTGTGAAATAAATAGATCTGAGCACAAGATAGCCGTCAATAAACTGCGGAAACCAGTTAAGTCCGCCGTTTGTGGTGCTGAATATCCCGCCAAAGCCGGCAGTCCAGCCGTGATTTTCATCTGTGAAAATAATTGAGTTAAGCTGAATGTCAGTTGATGAATTGAGCTTTAACCAGCTATTACCTGAATCAGTTGTCTTTAGAATAATACCATTATTTCCGCAGACCCAGCCTGTCAGTGAGTTTATAAAAGAGATTGAATATAGATTTATGCCGGTACCGCTTTTAAATTGAGTCCAGCTGCTTCCCAGGTCAATTGATCTTATGACAATTCCGCTGTCACCGCATATAAAAATAATTGTGTCAGCCGGATTAACTCCAATTGTAAGTGAGTTAAGATCAGTATATATTGAAGAAGAATTTTTTTTCCATGTATTACCTGAATCGGTAGTTTTAATTATTGTCCCGTTTGTACCTGCAGCCCAGCCTGTCTGAAGGTTTATAAATTTTAATGATCGCAGCGAATCGTCAGTATTTGAATTTTGCAGTATCCATCCCTGCTGGGCTTCGCATACTTTAAAAAATAGAGAGGTTAATATTATTAATTGTATAATCATTAAGTTTTGATTTTTTAAACTTCACTATAAAATTTATTTTGTGAAATGTAATTTTTAACACTTAATTTATAATCTCAATTTCGTAAATTTGCATCATGATTTCATTAAATAATATTTCCATGCGTTACGGTGCTAAAGTCCTGTTTGACGAAGTATCGCTAAGAGTCGCAGGTAAAGACAGGGTTTCGCTCGTCGGATCCAACGGGGCAGGGAAGTCTACTATGCTTAAAGTCATAGCCGGACTGATAAAGTCCGATGAAGGCGAAGTAGCGATCTCAAAACACACCACTATTGGTTATCTTCCTCAGGAAGGAATTCAATACACCGGTAAGACTCTGTATGAAGAAATTTACAGCTCTGCCGGAGATATTAACAAGATACAGGAAGAAATGCGTCAGATAGAGACTGAGATGGGCGAATGTGAAGATACTTCCACGGACGAATTTATGGATCTTGTCAATGAATACGGTGAACTTCAGGAAAGATTCCAGCTTCTTGACGGATTCAAACTTAAATCAAAAATTGAAAAAATACTGATCGGTCTCGGATTTTTTGAAAAGGATTTTGACAGAATGACCGGTGAGTTCAGCGGCGGATGGCAGATGAGAATTGCTCTTGGTAAACTTTTACTTTCCAATCCTTCCATACTTCTTCTTGATGAACCCACTAACCATCTTGATATTGAATCACTTATCTGGGTGGAAAATTATCTTAAGAATTATCAGGGCGCTATTGTAATGGTTTCTCACGACAGAAGTTTTCTCGATAATATCACTGACAAGACCATAGAAATATCCATGGGAAATGTGACTGAGTATTCAGGGAATTATTCTTTTTATCAGAAAGAAAAAGTCGTAAGAAAAGAACTGCTTGAGAATCAGTTTGATAATCAGCAGAACTATCTCAAACAGCAGGAGAGATTCATAGAAAGGTTCAGATATAAAGCATCCAAATCAAGGGCAGTACAGAGCAGAATTAAATTGCTTGATAAAATGGATCTTGTCGAACTTGAAGACGAAGAGTCAACTGTTAATTTTAAATTTCCTCCGGCTACACATTCGGGAAAGGTAGCGATGGATATAACCGGATTGACAAAAAGCTATGACGGCAAAGTTAATGTACTGGAAGATATAGATCTTTTGATTTCCAGAGGTGAAAAGATAGTACTTTTCGGGGTGAACGGCGCTGGAAAATCCACACTCACAAGGATCATTGCGGGGATTGACACAAACTTTGATGGAGAACTTAAACCCGGTCATCTTGTTGGTATTAAATTTTATGCTCAGAATCAGGCAGAAGAATTGAATCCCGATCTGACAGTTTTGCAGACCATGGAGCAATCAGCTTCGGGCGAGATAATGAAAAATCTAAGGACAATTCTAGGAAGTTTTTTATTCAGAGGTGATGATGTATTCAAAAAGGTCAGCGTGCTTTCTGGCGGTGAGAAATCAAGATTAGCTTTGGCGAAGATGCTGATAGAACCATCCAACTTTCTTGTTCTCGATGAACCTACAAACCATCTTGACATGAAATCCAAAGAAGTTCTTATGAATGCTCTTCAAAAATATAACGGAACAGTTCTGATCGTATCGCACGACAGGGAATTTATTGACGGTATTGTTGATAAGGTCATTGAGGTAAAAAATAAAAAACTTAGAACTTATATCGGAAATGCTACTGATTATATTAAAGTAAAAGAAGAAGAAGCAAAGAGTCAGAATCAGAAAGTACGGAAAAATGATAAACCTGATCTAAAGCAAAAAGCGCCTGAGCGCCCGGCTCCTGTAATTGATCATAATATTAAAACAAAAAGAAAAGAATTATCCAAACAGATAAGTCCTGTTAAAAGCAGGATTTCTGAACTTGAAAAGCAGATAATTGAAATTGAAAAAAAGATCAAAGATAAAGAGGTATTGATGGCTAAGGATGAGTTTTATAAAGGAGGATACAATGTTCTCGACATAACGAATGAATATAATAATTTGAAAGAGAAATTAAAAAACGTATATTTGTTATGGGAAGCTGAAACAGAAAAGCTTAACAATTTAGAAAATCAATTAACCTAAAAAATTTCAAATGAAAAAATTATTCTACACGCTGATCTTTATTGCAGGTGTTTTACTTTTTACAAACGGCAAAGCAAAAGCAGGACCGGATTTTGATCCGAAAATTACATTAAAAAGTAATTCGGATTACGGAAAAGTTATAAAAGAGAGAGATTACAATAAAGCAGTAAGGAGACACAAACAAATAACAAATTCCTTACTGGGAGTTCAGCTGGATTTTCAGCTGGGCTATGGTTCGACAAGTCCGAATGTAGATCAGAATGCAAATTCAAAAACGATCAGCACCGAATCACAGGGTGGATTTACTTTCGGAAGTTTAATAAACATTAATCTGCTTGGACTTTTTGATCTTACAACAGGTCTTGATTTCATAAATAAAAAATACAGTTACGGAATCCCTTATGCTGACTCAGTTCAGAGTATTGATTCAATTACCAATTCTGTAAAAAACACATATATGAACATACCATTGAATGTAACATATTCAGGCATGATCTCGGAAGATTTTGGAATGAGTTTCAGTGGTGGTCCATATTTCGGATTTTTGTTAAATCCTGATAATGCTGTGAACGGATTCAAAGATTTCGATTTTGGTCTTAACGGTATTCTGACAGGAAGGTATTATCTTAATCAGTTTGTATCTGTTCTTCTTGGCGGAAATGTTCAGTACGGAGGATTGAATAATCTGCTCAGCGCAAATTCAGTGAGCAGTCTTAAACTGGTTAACTGGGGAGCATTTACCGGCCTGGGTATAGGATTCTAAATTCGGTTAACATAAAATTTTAATATTTAAAAGGAGCTTTGGCTCCTTTTTTGTTTTAACACAGAATCTATGAGTACATAGAAATCTTTAATATTTTCGCTGTTACTTCTCTTTTTTTAGGTAAAAAATTATTTCAGAAGGATCATTTTCCTCGTTTCGGTAATATTCCCTGATTTAAGAATATAGTAATAAACCCCGCTCGGAAAATCTGATGCATTCCAGTTAACAATGTAAGAACCCCTTGAGAGATTCTCATTAACTAAAGTTTCAACTTCAGCTCCAATAGCATCATATATTTTTAAAGAGACAAATCCCCAATCCGGTATTCCAAATTCCAGCTTAGTAACGGGATTGAAAGGATTAGGATAATTCTGATAAAGTTTAATTTTATCAGGAATGGAATTCCGTATAGAAGGGGATACACCGATCATAGCCGGATTATATTTAAGAACCATTCCATCATACCCGACAGCCCAGCCATGTATTGAGTCTGCAAAGAAAATCCCGAATACTGGTACACTGTCGGGAGTAAAGGCAGTTTGCCATGTATTACCCGAATCATTTGAAAAAGCAAATTTCTGCGCAATCCCTAGAGCGATCCAGCCATTGTAAGGAGTTCTGAAATCAATAGCGCTTGCAACTCCAAAAGTACCGAGAGTGTCATAAAGCCAGTTGAGTCCGCCATTACTGGTTCTTACAGTACTGGAGCCATATTCAAAATCACCTCCTGCAGCAATTGCTTTTTGTGGAGAGAAAATAAAAATATCATTTAATGGTTCCGGTCCCACAATCGTACCCTTCCAGTTAAATCCGCCGTTGGAAGTTCTCCACATAGAGCCGGCAATATCACGGAATCCTCCACAGGCATAACCGTTAAGCGAGTCCGTAAATTTCAGATTCACAACGGGAAATCCGGCAGCCAGAGAGGTATCAGTATCGGCGGGAAACCATCTTTCACCGGAGTTCAAAGTGTACACTATTGTCAATGGAGAGCCTGCTAGAAAACCCTTTACGGAATCAATAAAATAAACTGCATTCATAAAAATATTAGGTTCGGAATACATAGTAACTGTCCAGTTGATCCCACCGTTGGTGGTTTTCAGAATTTTTGTGCCGTAATATTCACTGGAGTCAGGTGATACTTCCCATGCAAGAGCCCATCCCAGACGATCATTGACAAAAAAGAAGTCCTGTATTTGTTCTGACAGATTTGTAGGCTGAACAGTCCAGTTCTCACCGCCATTATCTGTCCTTGCAATGAATCCCGAATCGCCGGATATCCAACCAGTATTATTGTTTATAAAAAAAACATTTCTCAGATTAAGACCGGTGGGACTGTCTGAGATCTGCCAGTAATTCTGACCGAATAGATTCAGACCGGATATAAAGAGAAATAAAGGGATTAGGATAAATTTCAATAAAATTTAATAAAATTTGATTAGTAAATCAGCAATTAGAACTCAAATTAATAAATAATTTTTCCAAAGATAATTCATTTCATTTGAATATTCATATAAATATATTTGCACACAGTGGCTAAGAAAAATCAGATTAAAAAAAATCCTGTAGTCAAATCTACTTCTCCCGATTTAGATTTAATGATCCATAAATACTTCTGGCTGGTAATACCCGTATTTGCATTCATTTATTACATGAGCAGCAAATATTCTACGGGATTTTATCAGGATGATGAGATAGGACATTTTATAAATATGCTGGACTTCTGGACAGATCCTTCGGTAATACTGGGTAACTGGCCGAAACCGGGATATAAACTATTTATGGTGATTCCGTCTTTATTGGGATTACAGGCAGTACTTATCGCAAATGCATTAATAGCATCGACGACAGTTTATCTTACATATGTTCTTTTAAGAACATATAATATCAAATATGCATTTTTCGGTGGATTGATGCTGGCTTTTCAGCCATTATTTTTTGATCTTTCATTCAGGTCTTACGCTGAAATATTCACAGCATTACTGATAGTTGTAATGATCCTTTTTTATAAAAGGGAAATGTATTTTCTTTGCGGGCTAGCATGCGGTTATATTTTTACCGTGAGACAGGAAATAGCTTTGATAGGAATTGCTTTGGCGGTCATTTTCTTTATGAAAAAAAATTATTTTGCCATCATTGCAATTGGTATTTTTCCATTTCTGTTTAACTTATTCGGATACATTCATACAGGCGATATGCTGTTTGTGGTATCAGAAATGAGTTCACTCGGAGCTATGGATTTCGGCGGAGCCAACAGGGGATTCTTTCATTATTTTAAAGTATATATTTTTATAATAGGTCCTGTATGTCTGACCTTGTTTCTGCTGGGTTATTTTGGATTTATGGCAGACACAAAAAAGATAAAAGAATATATATTACAATATGATCTGGTGTATATAGTCTTCACTGTTACATTTATGGTTCAGGTTATGCTGATGGTGAAGGGAACAAATCCAGGGACCTGGAGATACCTGCTTCATATTTCCCCGCTTGCGGCATTTTTTGCAACGGCAGGTTTGAATAATCTTGCTTCGGTACAGTTTAAAAAGACCAACTATATAGTTACGGGTATATTACTGTTCTTTACGATTACGGTTTTGTCCAAAACATCAGCCGGACTAGATCTGCTGGAGGTAAGTGAATACTGGAAATTTGCTGTAGTCGGTATTACTTTTTTGCTTATAATATTTTTATTCTCCAATGATACAAGATCATATCTGAATAAACTTTCTGTAATACTAATTTTACTTTCAGCAGTATATTTTATAATGAGTTTTGAGCCGAGAAAGCTCACACCTGAAAATATAAGTGTGAAGGAAATTGCTGATTACATATCGTCACCGGATCTTAAGGATAAAAAAGTATTTATAACGATACAGACAACCAATACGGTGAGGATGTTTGGAGATGATCCTGCAAATAAAGAAAAATACACACATCTCAACAAAGAAAATCTGGCTAAAGCCCAGACCGGTGACATAATCATCTGGGATTCACATTACGGTTACAGACCGGAGTATAAAAATGATGTCAGAATAGAGGATATAATGAATGACAACAGTTTTAAAATGATAAAACAGTTTTCATCCACAGACAGCAGATTTAAAGCTGCAGTTTTTGAAAAAATTAATTAATAATAAAAAACATAATGAAACCAACAAAAGAGACATTTGAAAAATGGAATGAAGAGCTGGCTACAAAACATGATCTCGATAAATTCTATAACCATCCGAATTTTGCTTTCAGATATATTGAACAGAAAAGAATTGAAAAGCTTATAGAAGCTGCGGAAATAAAGGAGTCAGATAAAATTCTTGAAGTAGGCTGCGGTGCGGGTCATATACTTGAGAAGATCAGTAAGGGAAAATTATACGGTATAGATATTTCGGAAATTCAGATCGATCGTACGAGAAAAAGAATGGGGGATAAAGTTGAACTCAAAAAAGCGCCGGGTGAAAATATTCCCTATGAAGATAAATTTTTTGATAAAGTGTTATGCTCGGAAGTTATCGAACATGTCATTGATCCGAGAGAAGTTCTGAAAGAGATCTCAAGAGTAATGAAAGATGACGGCATACTATCCCTTTCGATTCCGAATGAAGATGTTATAAATTCCACTAAGAAATTTCTGAAAAAGACAGGATTGATAAAAGTAATTGATAATGAAAAAAATACTGACGGCTGGGAGCTTGCTGCAAAGGATAATCTGGATGAATGGCATCTGCACAGTTTTTCACTTGAGCTGGCAGAGAAATTTGCAAAAGACATATTTAAAATGACCAGAGTGATAAAGATACCTAATGCGGTTTTTCCTGCAAGGTTTGTAATCCAGTACAGGAAAATTTAATATTGAAAATATAAAAACATGCAGAGAAAGGAAAGATGTCTTGTACTCGGGGGCGGAGGTTTTATAGGTTCTCATATCACTGAGGAGTTGTTAGATTCAGGTTATGATGTAACTGTATTTGATAAATTGAATTTTTCGAGAAAGAATTTATCGGGTTTTCTCGGCAGAATACATATTGCTGAAGGAGATTTTAATAATGAGATCGAAATTGAAAATGCTCTGGAAGGTGCTGATCATGTGTTTCATCTTGTAAGCTCCACATTGCCAGCTTCTTCAAATGAAAATCCCGCTTATGACGTAGAAACAAATCTTATATCTTCCCTCAGTCTTTTTAAAAAATGCGTCGAACGAAAAATTAAGAAAGTGGTCTTTCTTTCTTCCGGCGGCACTGTGTACGGAATCCCCGAAACTATCCCGGTCAGGGAAACCAACAGTACAAATCCCATTTGTTCTTACGGCATTGTAAAAAAAGCAATTGAAGATTATCTGTTTATGTTCCATAAAATATACGGTCTTGATTATTTTGTATTCAGACTTTCTAATCCATACGGGGAAAGACAGAATCCAATGGCTGCGCAGGGAGTCATTCCGGTATTTATGAATAATGCCATTGAAGGCAGACAAATTAATATCTGGGGAGATGGTGAAGTTGTAAGAGATTATATCTATATAAAAGATGCAGTGAAAGTGCTAGCCCGCTCTCTTAAAGTGAGTTCGGATCTAAAAGTGCTGAACTTGTCTTCGGGAACAGGGTATTCACTCAATCAGATCATTGATCTTATCAGAGAAATATCCGGAAAAAAGATCAAAGTGGAATATCAAAAGGGAAGAAGCATAGACGTTCCTGTTAGTATACTGGATAATACCAGAGTAATGGAAATCTTCAAGTGGACACCTGAAACAGGGATCAAAGACGGCATGAGTAAAACGTATAATTATCTGATAAACCTAAAATAAAATAATGCCTGATAATTCTCAAATATCACTTTCGGTTTTCTTTCCTGCATATTATGATGAAAAGAATATTGATAAAGTAGTCGAGTCTGCAATCGGAGTACTCGAAGAACTGAAACTGAAAGATTATGAGATCACGATAATAGAAGACGGAAGTCCTGACAGAACTGGAGAAGTTGCGGACATGCTTGCTGAAAAATATTCCAGGGTAAGCGTCATACATCACAAAAAAAATTTGGGTTACGGTGCTACATTAAGAGATGGATTCATGAATGCCAAACTTGATTATGTTTTCTATTCTGATGGTGACAATCAGTTCGATATGAATGATCTCAAAAAATTTGTTGCTCTTTTGCCTTATTCGGACATGGTAATCGGATACAGAAAAAAGAAACAGTATTCGACCTACAGAAAAATCACATCGCTTGCATATAATTTTTTACTCAGATTTTTATTTGATATAGATTATGTTGATGTTGACTGTGCTTTTAAGATCATCAAAACAGATCTTTTCAGGAAAATAAAAATTGATTCGGTTGATGCTTTTATAGATGCCGAGATACTTTTGAAAGCCAGGCTGCTTGGATATACGAACACTGAAATAGGCGTAAAGCACCTGCCGAGAGTTGATGGTATCTCAACAGGGGCAAGACCTTCTGTGATCTTCCGGACAATGAAAGAGATATCTGATTTCAGGAAAGTCTATAAAAAAGAATTAAAAAAAATAAAACCCCGGTAGCTGCCAAAAAAAAGAGATCCCATCTTTATTAAAATGAAATCCCTGTCAGTTAAAGAATTGATAAATTTTTATTGCTGAAAATACACTAACCTGTTTAATTATCCGGATTTTATTCCGGAATAATTTCAATGATCTTATCTGCAACAAATTTCCCTGAGGTTTCTCCGTCAACAAGCTTGTATGAGATCTGCCTTATATTGCCGGTTGGCTTGCTGTTAGTATCACCTTCCTTGTAGACAGGAAATTTTTGAACAAGATCAGTCTCCACAACTGCAAACTCATCATGACCCATATAGCCTTCTTTAGCAACAGGATTTCCTGAAACCGGAGGAAAATAAACCGGAGACATTGATTTTCCGTCTTTTACCGAATAAGCTATAACGTTGCCGTAACTTCCGCTTCCTGCTGAGGTAGTGTATATAAGTAGTTCAGGATACCCGTCAGAGTTCAGATCCTCAATCTCGGCATTTGTTACACTTCCGTCTATTTCTGTAGTTATTGCTTTGTTATCTGATTTCAAACCTGAAGGCTGAACAACCAGGTTTTGGATCGATCCTTCTCCAGTTGTATATACTTCAAAACTTATATCCTGCAAAGTCAGGAACTTCTGAAAAATTCTTTTATCAATCTGAGTCTGATCAAGCGGTTCGTTTATTCTGGTATAATTTCCGGCAATGTTTGCTCCGCCGGAACAGTAATACATAAGTTTATCAATGTCTTCAGGATTCTCGGTTGTGATGGTCAGAACATCCTTATCCAAAGTAAAAACTATTTTATTTCCATCCAGCAATGCTTTTAATCCATTATCCGACATTACAGCGTAAGCATCAAATGTGCATGAAGGCTTTTTGTTATCCGCGCGTGATCTTATTGATACATAAAATGTACTGTCGGTCTTTTTTATTATTGATACTGCTGACCAGTCAAAGTCTTCATTCCTTTTTGCATAATCATCCGTCACATAGTTTCCTTCAAAATTTATCGCAGATTTTGAAACAGTCCTGTTTTCTTCTTTTTTCCCGTTTTCCTTTATGTCAGTTTTATCTGAATCTTTTTTATTGCAGGATATTAAAGCAAGGGAAAACAAAACCAACAAAGCTGTTTTTTTTAAAAAGTCCATATCGGATGTATTAGTTTAGTGGAATAAATTAAAGGATAGTTAAGTATAATTCTGGAAATTTAAATTTCATTTGAATTACAATTTTGTGTATTTAAGTCTCATGGAATTTCCAATAACCGTTACTACATCACTGAAAGCCATTATCATTGCGGCAAGTACAGGACTTATTATCAAACCATAAGAAGCAAACAGACCTGCGGCTATAGGTATTGTTATTGCATTATAGAAGAATGCCCAGAAGAAGTTTTGTTTGATTATTTTTACTGTTTTCTTTGAAATTGTAATAGCCTTTGTAATATTGTTGAGATCGTCTTTTACAAGAATAACATCTGCGGAATCTATGGCAATGTCCTGACCGGTTCCGATAGCTATACCGACATCTGCTTTTGCAAGAGAAGGCGCGTCGTTGATACCGTCACCGACCATCGCCACATTCTTATTTTCCTTCTGAAATTTTGAAATGATCTTTTCTTTTTCATCGGGAAGAGTTTTGTAACTGTAATTCTTTATCTTTAATTCTTTTGCTGTCTTCTTTGCGGCAGTTTCATTATCGCCTGATATCATGAAAATATTAAGTCCGAGAGTTCTCAGATCAGCTAATGCATTCTTAGCCTCTTCTTTAATGCTGTCCTCGAGCTCAATTACACCTTCTATTTCATTTCCAATGCTGATAAAAAGATTGTTACGTCCTGCTTTAATAAGAATGTTTGAGAACTTTATGTCATTATTTTTCATGAAACTCTCGTTGCCTATAAGGACAGACTTATTGTTTATAACTGCTCTTAAGCCAAGACCGTTTTCAGTTTTAAAGTCTTTTATATCTTTAAAAATTTTTATGTTATTATCCTTACCGTAATTGACAATGGATTTAGCAACAGGGTGCGAGGAAAGTTTTTCAATGGATACGGCATAAGTCATTATCTCATCTTTTGAGTAATCATTGATGACATAAACATTTTTTACAATCAAATCACCTGTCGTCAGAGTTCCTGTTTTATCAAAGCACATCGTATCTACTTTCTTAAGCTGCTCTATAGCATCTACATTGTTAAACAGTATTCCGTTTTCTGCAGCACGTCCCACTCCTATTATTATAGCAATAGGGGATGCCAGACCCAGCGCGCATGGGCATGCAATTATCAGGACTGATACCGCAAAGAGCAGCGATCTGTCAAATCTTTCATTCAGAGCAAAATACCAGATCAGAAATGTTGCTATGGAGATCAATATGACAACAGGAACAAATACAGAAGAGATCTTATCGGCAAGCTTCTGTATCTTAGGTTTATTATCAGAAGCATCTTTTACAAGAACAATGATCTTTGACAGCATGGTATCTTTTCCGACTTTGAGAGCTTTCATTTCAGCATAACCATTTCTGAGCATTGTTCCGCTCATCAGACTGTCACCGGGCTTTTTCTCGACCGGGAGAGATTCACCTGTCATTGCGCTTTCATCCACTACGCAAAAACCGGTTGTAAGAACTCCGTCAACAGGGATTCTGTCACCGGTTTTTATCAGCACTGTATCATCAACTTTTACTTTACGGAATGGTATGAATATTTCTACTCCATCGCGGATAACATTCACAACTTTGGTCTGAAGTTCTTTTAATCTCTTTATCGAATTCTGTGTTCTGGATTTCATTACCGATTCAAGATAATTTCCGATCATGATGAAAGTGATTATCATGGCAGCGGTTTCATAATATACTTCAGTGGAGTCAACAAGCGCTTCGATATTTAGTCCGAATAAAATATTGGCTGAAATATATATGCTGTAAAAATAAGATGATAAACTGCCGATCGTGATAAGTGTATTCATATCGGAAGTCTTATTTTTAACTGCAGCAAAAGCTCCTTTGATGAATTTGTCTCCGCACCAGAATATAATTACAGATGTCAAAATAAATAAAACAATAAGTATGATATTGTATGGAATACTGATCATATTGATAACGGGAATATGATCTTTCATACTGAGTGTCATAATGATAAGAGAGAGAGCGATTGCAGTATATATCTTATCCTTTTGTTTTTTTAAGCTTTGCTTCTTCAGTTGCTCTGCTTCATATTCATCATCTTCACTTATCAGATCGTAACCTGTATTCTTAACTTCTTCTTTGATCTTTTTTCTGTCAATCTTGTCAGGATCATATACGACATCACCGCTTTCTGTAGCGTAGTTTATCTCAACACTGTTAATGCCGTCAAGTCTTTCCAGGTATAATTTGATATTCCTGGCGCATGATGTACAATCCATACCAATAATATCAAATTCGAAGAGCTCCTCATTTGCTCCAGTCTGAGTCTTTAAATTCTGATATGTAATATTTTCGGGAAGATTTTCTGAAGTACTCATTTATTTATAAAGTATTTTATCTGCCGTAATTGAAGCTTTTTGATTTTCTTTAACATCATGAACACGGATAATGTTTGCTCCGTTCACTATACCAATTGTATTTGCGGCTATAGTGCCTTCCAGTCTTTCGTCTATGTCTGTCTTCTGTATCTTGTCAATGAAACTCTTGCGTGACACTCCTAGAAGAACAGGGAAACCGAGTTTCCTGAATTCACCCAGATTTCGGATAAGATCAAGATTATTCACAAGAGTTTTACCGAATCCTATTCCCGGATCGGTTATAATTTGTTTAATACCATTTTTTTTTGCAATGGAAATAGATCCCTGCAGATATTCATAAACTTCCTTAACTACATCCTGATAAACCGGTTCCTTCTGCATATCTTTCGGCGTACCTTTTATATGCATAAGTATGCAGCTTGCATTATACCTTGCAGTAACTGAAGGAAGTTTTTCATCAAATCTGAATCCACTGATGTCGTTGACAATACATGCTCCGGATTTCAGGGCTTCTTCTGCTACTTCACTTTTATAAGTGTCAATCGAGACCGGTATGTCTAATATTTTCTTTAATTCAGATATAACAGGAATCACTCTGTCAAGCTCTTCATTTGTAGAAATTGTTTCCGATCCGGGACGGGTTGATTCGCCTCCCACGTCAATAAAATCAGCGCCGTCTTTCTGCATCCTGACAGCATCTTCGATTACCTTTTTTAAGTTTAACCTGTCATCAAAATATTTTCCACCATCAGAAAAAGAATCCGGGGTTATATTTAGAATGCCCATGATATAAGTTCTCTTTCCGAAATCGTATTTTTTTTCTCCGAATGTAAAATGCAATTAAGTCTTAAAGTTTATAAAGTTCAAAAAGAATATTAATATTTTTAATGTATAAAAAAATTTGTTCAACAGTTGTTTTTAACTCACTTCCGCGCCCGGCTCAATCTCCCCGTCAATCAGTACGAGTCTCAGCTCACCGTCTTTTTTAGCTGCCAGCAGCATACCTTCCGAATCAACTCCCATTAATTTAGACGGTTTAAGATTATCCACAACTACGATCAGCTTTCCGATCATTTCTTCGGGTTTGTAGTGTTCTGAAATGCCTGAAACGATCTGCTTTTCCCTGTCACCGACCTGAAGCTTTAGTTTTAATAATTTTTTGCTTTTCGGAACGGCTTCACATTCTATGACCTTAGCTACTCTCAGATTAACTTTCTTAAAGTCTTCCAGTCCGATAAGACCTGATCCGGTCTTATCTTCTGTGATTTTTTTTAGATCGTTTTTATTTTCAGCATTCGAATCTGATCCGTTTTCAGTTTCCATTTCTTTTTCAATTTGCTTATCCTCTATTTGTGGGAACAGGATCTGATTTTCGCCGAGTTCATTTCCGGATTCTAAATTAATTTCGCCAATCCTTTCCCATTTGAAATTTGTTTTATCTGAATTCAGAATACTGAGTATCTTTTCCGAAGTAAAAGGAAGGAAAGGATAAATTAGTATTGCAATGGAGTAACAGATCTGAAGACAATTATTGATTATTTCTCCGCATTTTTCCTTTTCATCCTTGATAAGCTTCCAGGGTTCTGTATCGTTAAAATATTTATTGGCAGCTCTCACCACATTCATAGTTTCGGTAAGCGCATCCTTAAGCTTGAAATTTTCATAATTCTGACTGATTGTTTCAGTCTGATCTTTTATGTAATTCAGGATCCCGTCATCATTTTTTCTTCCGGGTATATTATTGCCAAATTTAGTTTTGGCAAATACGACAGTCCTGTTGATAAAATTTCCGAGAATACCCGCAAGTTCACTGTTGTTCTTAGACTGAAGATCTTTCCAGCTGAATTCGGAATCTTTGCTTTCAGGAAGTATTGAAGCAATAGTATATCTTACCACATCAGGTGGAAATTTTTCTACAATGTCTTTTAAAAGAATACCGTTCTTTTTGCTCTTCGAAAGTTTGGATCCGGAGATATTCAGGAATTCATTTGCGGGAACATTATCCGGTAAAATATATTCACCATGAGCCATCAAAGCGGCTGGAAAGATAATTGAATGAAAAACAATATTATCTTTTCCGATAAAATGAATCAGTTTTGTATTATCACCCATCCAGTAATCTTTCCATCTGGCCGGCTCATTTTTATTTATAAAATATTCTTTTGTAGCTGAGATATATCCAATGGGCGCTTCAAACCAAACGTAAATTACTTTGCCTTCATTATTTTCGACAGGCACTTTCACACCCCATTCGAGGTCTCTTGTAACAGCTCTGTCTCTGAGTCCGCTTTTTAACCAGCCATTGACATAATTTATTACATTCTGCTTCCAGCCTTTTTTTGAAAGGATCCATTCGCTGATCTTATCCTGATATCTTCCGAGGGGAAAATAAAGATGAACTGCTTCTTTGACGACAGGTATATCACCGGTGATCCTGGACCTTGGATTGATGAGTTCAAGAGGGGACAGATTGCTTCCGCAAACTTCACATTCATCTCCACGCGCTTCAGTGTTCCCGCAGACAGGACAGGTACCGGTAACAAATCTGTCAGCAAGAAATCTTTTTTCCTTTTCCGAATATAACTGCTTCTCGGTTTTTTTTATTAGTATATTTTTATTAAAAAGATTGAGAAAAAATTCCTGCGCAGTTTCGTGATGTATTTTATTTGATGTTCTCGAAAAAATATCAAACCCTATTCCGATGTCTTCAAATGCCTTTTTGTTAGAGAAATGATATCTGTCTATAATTTCCTGTGGAGTTACATTTTCCTGAATAGCAGCCATGTCTATAGCAGTTCCGTGCTCATCCGATCCGGATATGAAAATCACATCGTCTCCTTTTAATTTTCTGTAACGGACATAAATGTCAGGGGGCAGATAAGCGCCTGCAAGATGCCCAATGTGAACATAATTATTTGCATAAGGCAGTGCCGCTGTAACTAAATACTTGGTTTTATTTTGCATTGAAGAATATACTCATTCTGGGATTTTATATAAATCTATTAAAGATAGTATTAGGTATTAGGTATTAGGTATTAGGTATTAGGTAATAGGTATAAGAAATTTAGACGGGATTCATTACAGAAACTTATTCCTTAATTCAGGAGTGGGGATACGGCATGAGTCTTTTTTGCCAAACCATCTGTACCGGTTGTCAGCAATGATATCATAAAAGTAATTTCTGATGACAGGCGGAACAATGATGAATCCGTAAAACAGTTTCCATAATCCCGGAAAATCCTTTACTATCCTTAAAACAGCGGACGATTGTGTATAGATCTTTCCGTTATCCGAAAAAATTATCGATTTAAATTCTTTAGTGCTGAGTTTATTTGTTTCCAGAATTTCCTGTCCTGCTTCAGACTGCAGTGAAGCAAATCTGAATACGTCTTTCTTATCATGATCAATAATGAAATTAACACTGGAGTTGCATAAGTTGCATACCCCGTCAAATAAAATTATTTTATCTGCCATTTATAATTTTTAGGTATAAATTAAGAGTATTAATAATTAAATTTTACTCATTAAAAATTCTATATCATATTCCAAATTCTTCTATTAAATATTCTAAATGAATCCGGAAAACACAATTGCAGTTATCGGCGACCTTCACGGCTGTATCAATACTCTCGAAAAATTATACAAAACACTCTCAGATCACAGGGATGTAGGTGAGGTATATTGTGTCGGAGATTTGATTGACAGAGGGAAATTTTCAAAAGAGGTTGTCGAGTTTTGTATTCAGAATTCAGTCAAACCGGTAATAGGTAATCATGAAGACATGCTTATTAAAGCAATGGAAAAATCAGATAAGCTGCTGAGCTTTTTGTATAAGGATTCCGAGCATTATTATTATAACGGCGGAAGAGAGACTCAGTATTCTTATATTCAATCCAGACTGTTTTCTAATTTTAAAAAATTTGGTGAAGAATTAAAAAGAACCGGTCATTATGATTTCATAAAAGGACTTCCGCTTAAATATACATTTAAAAAAGTGATAATATCACATGCGGGAATAATTGAAGGAGGAGACGATGTTTCAATTATCTGGAACAGGGATACTCCTAAGAAATTAGATGAACTTCAGATCTTCGGACATACGCCTCTTAAAGAAATTGATCATATAAAAAATTATTATGCCAATATAGATACCGGATGTGTTTATAAAAATAAGTTAACTGCTGTAATTGTTGATACGGTTAAAGGCACTATAGAAGAAATAATTCAGGAGAAATTTGATCCGGAAGATATAGGGTAATTTTTTAATTTTGAGATAGTAAGGTCTGAGGAGTGAGAAGAATTTTAGAAGAAAAAGCAGAGAAAAATTAATTAAAATATGTTAGCATATTTCAGTAAACAAGTTCTACTTTCCATAATAAAAAGTGAGAATACTGCGATAATTTTTACGATCTCTGATCAAAGAAAATAGTCTGAAAAATAGCTGCAAAAAGTTGGATTACCATTCAAAAAAGCTGTTTTTGTATCAATCATTTCATTGTAAAACTAACCAAAATTGCGTATTTTGTCATAATTAAGAATTGACAATTAGAATTAAATTTATAATCAAATTTCTTTAAGAATTCATAGTATGCAAGTTATTTGATTTATAAAATTCTTCTCTGCTTTCATCCGCTCCGACGGATAAAATTTATAACATTCACTAAATTTATTTGAAACATATAATATTTTATTTTAACTATTGTCATCTGTTATATGCAATTAGCGGATAACAATGCATTTGTTTAATTTTAACTTTTAATAATAAAGCAAGCATGGCTAACGAAAAAATTGTACCTGTAAATATTGAAGATGAAATGAAATCATCTTACATTGATTATTCAATGTCGGTGATAGTATCAAGAGCTTTACCCGATGTACGAGACGGATTAAAGCCTGTTCACAGAAGAGTTCTGTACGGCATGAGCGAACTCGGACTGGCAGCTAACCGTCCTCCAAAAAAATCAGCCCGTATAGTTGGAGAGGTACTTGGTAAATATCACCCGCACGGTGATAAATCTGTATATGATGCTATGGTTAGAATGGTTCAGGAATTTTCACTGCGATACCCGTTGGTTGACGGTCAGGGTAACTTTGGTTCAGTGGACGGTGATTCTGCAGCGGCAATGAGGTATACAGAAGCAAGACTTTCCAGGATTGCGGAAACGATTTTACTTGATATAGAAAAGAACACGGTGGATTTCACTCCAAACTTTGACGATACTCTTAAAGAGCCGTCTGTAATGCCTTCAGTGATTCCCGGACTCTTAATAAACGGATCGAACGGAATTGCAGTCGGAATGGCTACAAACATTCCTCCGCATAATCTTACTGAGATTTGCGCCGGAATTATTCATCTTGTAAAAAACCCCGATGCTGATATTAAAAAGTTAATGTCATTTGTCTCTGCTCCTGATTTTCCTACTGGTGGAATTATATATGGATACGAACCGGTAAAGGATGCTTATGAAACAGGCAGGGGAAAGATTATCCTGAGAGCAAAAGTCTCCATTGAAACCGAAAAAAGCGGTAAACAGAATATCATTATTTCTGAAATACCTTATCAGGTTAATAAAGTGTCGCTAATCGAAAACATTGCCCATCTTGTAAGGGATAAAAAAATTGATGATATAGCTGACATAAATGATGAAAGTGACAGAGACGGAATGCGTATAGTGATCGGTCTTAAGCGGGATTCCAATGCGCATGTATTAATGAATAAACTTTATAAATATACACAGATGCAGGTGACTTTTGGCGTGATAATGCTAGCGCTTGTTGACGGTACGCCTAGAGTTCTGAATTTAAAAGAGATGATGCATTATTTTATAATGCACAGACTCGATGTAATTGTCAGGAGATCTAAATTTGAACTTGATGCTGCCGAGAAAAGAGCTCATGTGCTTGAAGGTTTCATAATTGCTCTGGATAATATTGATGAGGTCATTAAACTCATCAGGAAATCCAAGGATACACCAACTGCCCGGGAAGGCTTGATGAAAAAATTCAAACTTTCTGAAATACAGGCTACAGAGATTCTCAACATGAGACTGCAGAGACTTACAGGACTCGAAAGAAAAAAGATCGAGGATGAATATAAAGATGTACTTAAAGCTATTGAAAGACTTAAGAATATACTTTCAAGCGAACAGCTCAGAAGAGAAATAATCTGCGGTGATCTTAAAGAATTAAAGGAAAAATTCGGTGATGAGAGAAGAACTGATATAGTTTATGATGTAAAGAAAATCTCAGATGATGAGATGATGAAAGAACTGATAAAAGAAGAAGATGTTGTCATTACTATATCACATAAAGGATTCATAAAAAGGATCCCTGTAAATTCATATAAATCACAGGGCAGAGGCGGTAAAGGTATTACAGCTGCATCTACCGGAAATGCTGATAATGATGATTTTATCGAACATATGTTTATCGGATCGACCCATCAGTATATCATGTTCTTCACTGATAAAGGAAAATGTTACTGGCTGAAAGTATATGATATTCCTGAGGGCAGCAGAACTTCCCGCGGTAAATCTATACTTAATCTCATAGAAAAAGAAAAGGATGAGGATATTTCTTCATTCGTATTGGTTAAAGATTTTACAGAGCCTCTTTTTGTTACTATGGTAACAAGCATGGGAACGATCAAAAAAACTTCACTTGCCAGTTATTCAAATATAAGAAGAAACGGGATACAGGCTATTAAAATAAATAAAGGCGATAAACTTGTAGAAGTAAAATTAACAAACGGAACACAGGAACTTGTTATAGGATCTCATGACGGACAGGCTATCAGATTTAATGAATCACTTGTCAGGGAAATGGGAAGAACAGCCGCAGGAGTAAGAGGTATAAGACTTGCAAAAGGCGACTATGTAGTTGGTCTTGTTGCTGTATTAAGACCAAGCGCTTCGATACTTGTCATTACTGATAAAGGTTATGGAAAAAGAAGCGCAATTGGGGATTACAGAGTGACAAACAGAGGCGGTAAAGGTGTTATTACTGTGAAGACAACAGATAAAGTCGGTAAGCTGATCTCAATAAAAGAAGTAACCGATTCGGATGATCTTATGATAATAACTTCAGGTGGGATACTTATCAGGCAGAATATGAAAGCTATCAGAGTAATGGGCAGAAATGCTCAGGGAGTTAAAGTTATAAGCTTAAAAGGCGATGATACTATTTCAGCAGTAGCCAGGATCATGGAGGATGATAAAGAGGTTGATGATCAGGAAAAGATGTTTTAAAAAGTATTAAGTATTAAGTATTA
>CALMST010000260.1 GCA_937872315.1 uncultured Ignavibacteria bacterium
TTAGGTATTAGGTATTAGGTATTAGGTATTAGGTATTAGGTATTAGGTATTAGATGGAATTTGTAACATTCTGATAAGTAAGCTTACGGATAATTCACATGGTTGCGCATTCGAACAAATTAACACGATAGGTTAATATTAAATGGAAAACTAAAAAACTATTTATTTAATGTATCATTTTTTATATTGGTAACAATTTTATAACATAAGGAGAAAATTATACATGAGGATTAAATCCATTTTATTTCCTGTTTTTGCTATCGCATTATCTGCACTATTAATATCCTGCGGCGGAAAAGAATCAAAAAACTCTCAGAACAAAGTTACAAACACAAATCCAATATCGATCAAAAAATTTGATACTCCTCCGGGAGCTGATCCTTCAGTCTCTGCGGAAATGGGAGGGGAAGGTTTTACGGGTGAAGGCTGGACTACTTCTTCGGATTACAATTATGTGGGAGATCCGAAAGCAGTTAAAGGCGGATCCATTACATGGTCTATACCTGATTTTCCGGCAACTTTAAGATTGTACGGAAAAGATGAAAATTCATATTACACCAGAGTCATGCAGAGAATGGTTTATGAATCCATGTTAAATCAGGATCCTGTCAATGAAGACTGGACTCCGAGACTTGCAACGCACTGGCAGATCTCAGAAGATAAAAAAACATACAGGTTCAGGATCAATCCCAATGCAAGATGGGCAGACGGAAAACCTGTTACATCCGAAGATGTTTTGGCTACATGGAAATTAATTACAGATCCGGGTTTATTGACAGGCGGTGATGAAATTTACAAATCTTATTTACAGACACCTGTAGCTGAAAGCAAATATATAGTTACTTACAAAGTTAACAAAGACGGCTGGCTTCCTTTCTCAATAGCCGCCGGAATTAACATTTTACCGGCACATTATATCGGCAGTATAACAGCTTCAGAATATCTTGAAAAATACAACTATGATGTAGTACCGGGAAGCGGTCCTTATTACATAAATAAGGAAGATATAGAAAAAGGAAGATCAATTGTCATGAGAAGAAGAAGTGATTACTGGGCAGAAAAAGAAAGATTTTCCACTGGTTTAAATAATTTTGATATATTCAAGACAGATGTAGTATCAGATGAATCACTTGATTTTGAAAAATTCAAAAAAGGCGACATTGATCTTTATCAGGTTAACAGGGCTCAGTGGTGGGCTGAAAGAACTGATTTTGACGAAGTGAAAAACGGAATAATTGTTAAAAAAAGAATTTATAATCAGAATCCTGGTGGATTGTCAGGAATGGCTATGAACATGAGAAAGCCGCCGTTTGATGATATCAGGATACGAAAAGCCTTTCAGATGCTTTATGATGTAAATAAATTCAATGAAAAGCTTTTTTATAATTCTTATACTCCATTGAATACACAGTTTGCCGGAACAGTTTACGCAAACCCAAACAATCCGAACATGACATTCAATCTTGACAGCGCAATATTGCTTATGGAAGAAGCCGGATGGAAAGATAAGAATCCTGAAGGATACAGAACAAAAAACGGAAAAGTTTTCGAAGTTGAAATGGTATATACACAGCCTAGTCAGGAAAGATATCTGACTATCTTTCAGGAAGATCTGAAAAGAGCGGGTGTTAAATTAAATTTAAAACAAGTTGACGGAACAACTCAGTTCAAGATTGGAAATGAAAGAAGTTTTTCATTAATTCCAGTCGCATGGGGCGGCCAGAATCCTCCTTCTCTGGACTTTGGGTATGTTTCAAAAACAGCTGATGATCCTAACAGTACCAACTGGCCGGGATACAAAAGCGCAAAAGTGGATGAACTTGCTGCTGCATACAATCTTGAATATGACAAATCAAAAAGAGTTGCCATGGTAAGACAAATTGACAGTATAATCACAGCAATGCAGCCTTATGTTTACGGATGGACAGCCGGTTACACAAGACTTTTATGGCATAACAAGTTCGGACATCCAAAATGGTATTTATCAAGATTTGATGTTTATTATGGTTCAGGTGACTGGGGTATATTTACAATGTGGTGGCTTGATCCTGAAAAAAATGCGGCATATGAAGAGGCTTTAAAGAATAAAACTAAATTGCCTGTAGAAGAAGTTGACAGTAAATTCTGGATGGAGGTTTCCGAAAGAGAGAATAAAGGCGAAGTTATAAAACTTAACGATAATTAATCATAGAAAGACAGGATTCACGTCCTGTCTTTTTTTGTTTCCAATAAATTCCATTAAATAATACAATTATATGACTTCTTATTTTATAAGAAGATTTTTACTTATCATACCTACATTTTTCGGAATTACTTTAATAACATTTTTAATTCTGCAGATCGTACCCGGCGGACCTCTTGAGATGGAAATAATGAAGATCCGGATGGGCGGTAACAAGGGCGGCACTGAATCCGGGAGCGGCGGAAATTCAACACAAAATATTCCGCAGTCTGCCGTTGAAGAACTCACAAAGTTCTATGGATTTGACAAGCCGATTCAGGAAAGGTATGTAATATGGGTTACAAATTTACTGAAGCTGGATCTAGGAAAGTCTTACGTCTATGCAGAACCTGTTTCGGACGTAATTGTTTCCAGATTTCCTGTTTCGATTTATTTCGGATTGATAGGTTTCATTCTGACTTATCTTATATGTGTGCCATTGGGGGTGTATAAAGCGGTAAAGAACGGATCGACATTTGATTTTATTTCATCTGCTCTGGTTTTTATCGGATATGCAATCCCCGGTTTTGCTTTTGGCGCATTGATGCTGGTATTACTGGGCGGCGGAAGTTTTTTTGATGTCTTTCCTCTTGGAGGATTCAGATCTTCTGATTTTGAATCTTTGTCATTTTTCGGAAAGATTGCTGACCAGATAAACCATACAATTTTGCCGGTAGTTAGTTATCTTATCGGAAGTTTTGCTACACTTACAATTTTAACAAAAAACTCCGTAATTGAAAATTTAAGTCAGGATTATATCAGAACCGCTTTCTCAAAAGGATTGTCGGAGAAAAGAGTAATCTTCGGTCATGCTTTAAGAAATTCATTAATTCCCATCTCTACCGGTCTTGGACATGCGATCTCATTAGTACTGGCAGGCAGTGTATTAATTGAAAAAGTTTTCAATATTAACGGAATTGGATTACTTAGTTTTGATTCGATCGTTCAGAGAGATTACCCTGTTGTAATGGGAATCCTCGTTATATCGACTTTATTACTGCTTGTCGGAAATATTATTTCTGATATAATTTATGCATTGGTCGATCCAAGGATAAGATTTAAATAAAATTTGTTAAAAAGTTAAAAGTTAAAAAGTTAAAAAGTTAAAAGTTAATTTGGTTAAAAGTAATATTCGTTTCATTTACATAATACCAGATACTTAATACCTAATACTTAATACACAATACCAATTAAATGTCAGAAAACAATTCCAATACAGAAAAAACAGCTTCGGTTTCCATTCTCCGCAAAAGATGGAAAAAATTCAAAACTATCAAAAGGGGTTACTATTCTTTTCTGTTGATATTATTCCTCTACATTTTATCTTTTTTACTGCCGTTATTTATCGGAAGGGATGCTCTTATAGTAAAATATAACGGTGAATATTCCTTTCCAATATTCAAATATTATTCAGCCGAATCCTTCGGTCAGGAACTTCAGGGAGAAGCAAATTACCGGCTGCTGAAAAAACAGTATCAGGAAGAGGACAAAGGTAACTGGGTATTACTTCCATTATATCCATTCGGTCCGAATGAAAACTTACTTGATGAAATGGGAGGCAATCCACCTCATCCTCCTTCAGCTCAGCACTGGTGCGGTACTGATGACAGGGGAAGAGACGTTTTTGCAAGACTTGCTCACGGATTTAACATCGGGTTGTCTTTTTCAATAATTGTAACATTGTTAACATATGTGATAGGTATAGCAATCGGAGCCATACTTGGATTTTACGGAGGGAAGATAGATATATTCGGACTGAGACTAATTGAGATCTGGGGAACACTCCCCTTTTTATTTGTGATCATTATAATCAGTTCCATTATACAGCCTAATTTTTTATTGCTTATATTTATTCTTACATTATTTGGATGGATCGGAATTGTTTACTATATCCGGGGAGAATTTTACAGGGAAAAAGCCAGAGACTATGTTTCGGCAGCAGTTTCTATGGGAGCCAAGAACAGTAAAATTATATTCAGTCATATTCTTCCAAATTCACTTACACCCGTTATTTCATTTGCGCCGTTTGCAATCGTAGCAAATATATTTTCACTCGTATCGCTCGATTTCCTTGGATTCGGATTACCGCCTCCGACGCCCAGCTGGGGACAGTTAATGCAGCAGGGTCTAAGCAATATTGATAACTGGTGGCTTATTGTAACACCTCTGGTTGCAATGTTTTTTACATTGCTGACGATTGTATTTATTGGTGAAGCAATAAGAGAAGCATTTGATCCGAAAATATATTCGAGATTAAGATAAGAAGATGTAAAGATTTCTCAATAAATGATTTGAGAATGAGACTGGAATCACAAAAGCAAATATCTGTAATTTGCAGAGAATAAGAATGTCTGATCATTCAGAATGGATTTAGTGTTTGAAGATCATTAGTAATTGAAGTAAAAAGTGTATAAAGTAAAGATCCGGTTTTTGAAGTTCAGCTTTTAAGTAAGGTTAATATTTAAATTATAAATTTGGACTGTTTGTTAATTTCAATAAAAGTCTTTTAAAGTATGTTTTTAGTGATATACATTATAGTTAAACAATAACTCCCTGCCCATTGCGGCAAAAAACAAGAATGGAAAAGAAAAAATTATTTGAAATAAAAAATATCAGGACTTACTTTTTTGTCGAAGCGACAGACAAGCAGATATCTGATGACAACATTAAACAGGATCCAAGATTAAAAGAGTTATATGAAAGCGATAAATATCTTAAAGGTAAAGTTCCTGCAAAAGCCGTGGATGATGTTAGTTTTAATATATATGAGGGCGAGGTATTAGGTATTGTTGGTGAATCCGGTTCGGGTAAATCCGTAACGGCATATTCAATTACAAGATTAATTCCTGATCCTCCCGGGAAGATCGTAAGCGGTGAAGTTATTTATAAAGGAAAAGACCTGCTGAAACTTTCGTTTGATGAAATGAAAGAATACCGCGGTAAGGAGATTGCGATGATATTTCAGGAGCCGATGACTTCGTTAAATCCTGTAATGAAGATCGGTGATCAGATCATGGAAGTAATTCTTAATCATGAAGATATAAATAAAGAAGATGCATTTAAGAAAGCAACAAAAATGCTTGAGCTCGTTGGAATACCGTCTCCGGAAAAGAGAATGAAAGATTATCCCCATCAGTTCAGTGGAGGAATGAGACAAAGAGTTATGATAGCAATGGCATTATCATGCCACCCTGCATTATTGATTGCGGACGAACCTACAACGGCTTTGGATGTTACGATCCAGGCTCAGATCATTGAGCTTATGCTGAAACTAAAAAAAGAAAGAGAAGAAGCAGCCATTTTACTTATTACTCATAATCTTGGAGTAGTTGCAGAAACCTGTGACAGAGTTATAGTTATGTATGGCGGAAAAATTCAGGAAATAGCAGATGTAAATGCATTATTTGAATCTCCTTTTCATCCATATACTGAAGGTCTTTTATCATCGCTTCCAAATCCGGATAAACCAAAAACAAAACTGCGGGCTATTCCCGGGATCATTCCACATATACTTGAATTACCAAAGGGATGTAAATTTGCAACCAGATGTGAAAAGGTTTTTGAAAAATGCTGGGAGACAGAACCTGATTTAATAGAGAAGGAAGATAAGCATTTTGTGAGATGCCATTTGTTCAGTTAAATGTTTAAAGTTAAATGTATAAAAATAAAGTTAATAGTTTTTAACAAAAACAGTACTTAATACTTATTACTTAATACTTAATACTTAATACCTAATACTTAACACCTATTACCGAATGAAGCCCGAGAACATATTAGAGATAAAAAATTTAAAAGTGAAATTTCCTGTTACAGGCGGATTACTCCTTCGAAAGATCGCGGAAGTAAAAGCTGTTGACGGTGTAAGCCTAGAATTGAAAAGAGGTGAAACGCTTGGACTAGTCGGAGAATCCGGATGCGGTAAATCCACAATTGGAAAAGCTACAATTAATATTTTAAGATTTTCATCACCTGATGTTGATATTACAGGTGAAGTATGGCTAAAAACAGATGAAGGTGAAACAGACCTTTTGAAATTATCAAGAAATGAAATGAGGAAACACAGAGGTTTAATTCAGATGATATTTCAGGATCCTTATTCTTCTTTGAATGCCAGAATGTCAGTCGGTCAGATCATTGAAGAGCCGCTACTTTATCATACAAAAATGAAAAAGAAAGAAAGAGGTGACAGGGTTGCATGGCTGCTAGAGAAAGTCGGATTGCAGCCTGAACAATCCAAAAGATATCCGCATGAATTTTCCGGAGGACAGAGACAAAGAATCGGGATAGCAAGAGCTTTATCAACTAATCCGAAGATAATAATAGCTGACGAACCTGTATCAGCGCTTGATGTTTCAATTCAGGCTCAGGTTATAAATCTGCTTCAGGAACTTCAGAGTGAATTTGATCTGACTCTAATGTTCATTGCTCATGATCTTTCCGTAGTAGAACATATTAGTTCAAGAATTGCAGTTATGTATCTCGGAAACATAGTCGAACTCGGACCCGGATCCAGGATCTATCACCATCCGATTCATCCGTACAGCAAAGCTTTGTTATCTGCAGTACCATTACCAAATCCAAAATTAAAAAATAAAGAGCAAACGATCCTCAAGGGAGATGTTCCGACACCTATGAATAAACCCAGCGGATGCGGATTCAGAACGAGATGCCCGATCGCTAAACCTGAATGCGCAAATTTCACTCCGGTTCTGGAAATAAAAGAACCCGAACATTTAGCAGCATGTCCTTATGTGTCTGCATAAAACAGTATTGTGTATTGGGTATTGAGTAGTGAGTATTATTTTTTGCCAAACGAAGATGTTACGACAGATTGTAAACCTCCCCTTACCGTAAACTCCCCTTTTATTTCCATCCACTTAGGTTTTGTTTGTCCAACAAGATCATCAAGAATTCTGTTTATTACATTCTCATAAAAGATGCCTTCATTCCTGAAAGACTGCAGGTAATATTTCAAAGATTTCAGTTCGACACATTTTTTCTTCGCTATATAAGAAATGGTTATTACACCAAAATCAGGCTGACCTGTTTTAGGGCAGACGGATGTGAATTCATTTGCGCGGTGAACTATCAGATAATCTCTGTCAGGAAATGAATTGTCAAAAACTTCAAGAAGTTTGATCTTGTCCGGGTCGGTTTTTATTGGGTCAAATTTTTTCATGGCTTTTTTTACCACAAAGTCAGTAAGGCACAAAGGCATTATGATTTTGGGTAATACATTATGGTTTTATTAATTTTTTGTTTTTTCTTAAATCGATTCTTAGATCTTTCTCTTATTTTTTTCTTAGTGCCTTTGTGACTTTGTGGTAAAAAGACAAAGAGGTGATGAGGCAAAGAAAGGTGAATTTATTGATTGCATTCACAAATTAAAAGTTAGAATAATTTATATCTAAAATGTTTTAAGCATATTCACTAAATTGCACTCATACAATTTCAACACAAATCTAAAAAATTAATGCAAACAAATAACACTACACAAAAAAGAGTACTGATAACAGGTGCTGCGGGATTTCTTGGTTCACATTTAAGCGACAGATTCATAAAAGAAGGATATCATGTGATAGGAATGGATAATCTTGTTACAGGTTCGATGAAGAATATTGAACACCTTTTTCCTAAAAAAGAGTTTGAATTTTATTTTCATGATGTTACAAAGTTTGTACATGTACCGGGAAAGCTTGATTATATTTTACATTTTGCCTCACCGGCAAGTCCGATAGATTATCTTAAGATTCCAATTCAGACATTAAAAGTTGGGTCACTCGGAACACACAATCTCCTCGGACTGGCTAAAGAAAAAAAAGCAAGATTTCTGATAGCATCAACATCCGAGATATACGGCGATCCGACTGTTCATCCGCAGAATGAAGAATACTGGGGAAATGTAAATCCGATCGGTCCGCGCGGTGTTTATGACGAAGCAAAGAGATTTCAGGAAGCGATCACTATGGCATATCATACATATCACGGACTTGAAACACGGATCGTAAGAATATTCAACACCTACGGACCCAGAATGAGACTTAATGACGGAAGAGCATTACCGGCATTTTTCTCTCAGGCGATCGAAGGTAAAGACATTACTGTATTTGGTGACGGAAGTCAGACAAGATCTTTTTGTTATGTGGATGATCTGGTTGAAGGTATTTACAGGCTTCTTCTGAGCGACTACGTTTATCCCGTTAATATCGGTAATCCTGATGAAATTACGATCAAGGAATTCGCCGAAGAGATCATTAAACTTACCGGAACGGATCAGAAGATAATATACACTCCCCTTCCGACAGATGATCCAAAGCAGCGTCAGCCGGATATTACCAAAGCAAAAGAATTACTCGGATGGGAACCTGAAGTTTCCCGTAAAGAAGGGTTAAAGATCACATATGATTATTTCAAGAGAATTCTTGAAAAATCCAAAGCTTAACAGGTCTGTTAATTTAAGATCTCAGTACGAAATTCAGACTGAAAATTATAAAAATAATTTTTAAAAAATTCCTTATCTGATTTAATCGGAATAAAATACTTTTCTTATTTTACAGAAAAACCGGATCTGTATCTGAATAATATAAAAAAGAACAATAATGCAGACAATGCTGCAGGTAACACTGCTCTTTCACCTGATATTTATTTATGAAAGATCGGGTTTTCAGAATAATTATATCCGTATTTTATAGATCCGGAAAGTATAAAAAGCAGATGCTGGTAAACTGAAGAAGATAATTATTTTATAATTTTTGAATATTTAGTAACGAATTTCAACCGGAATCTTTCTCTTCAATTTATCAAAGCCGGGTTGTCAACTTCAAAAGTTGATCCGGATTCAGATTAACTGATCTCCCCTGACCTATTCTGACATAACATACTGAATTATCTTTCCGGCAATATAATCAGCCGGACCTATTTCATCCTTATTATCCTGCATGTTAGCAAAAATAATTATGGTCATGTCCCATTTAGGTATATATCCCATGAAGCTGTTGTAACCGGGAATGCCTCCGTTGTGCCCGATTGCTCCTCCAAAATATGATATGGCAAAACCATAACCCATGAGCATTCCCTTCCAGGGAATCGATTCGGAAACTGCAGATATTCCCCACGTGATCCTTTGCTCCTGCATATCTTTTGTGATCAGCTCACCTGTTGCAAGCTTTTTTGCATATTTTTTAATATCATTTAGGTCAGAGATCATAGCGCCTGCAGCCCATCCCCAGCTTGGATTAAGGATGGTTACATCTTTTAACATACCGGAAAGTGAATCAGCAAGAAGGTATCCATGACCGTGGGGCTCCGGAAAATATGAATCAACTGCGAATGATGTGTTTTTCATTTCTAGAGGTGTAAGTATCCTGTTTTGAATTTCACTCTCAAGAGAATTCCCGGTTAATTTTTCTATTATCAGTCCGAGCAGAATAGTGTTAGTGTTAGAGTAATGCATGGAGGTTCCGGGCGGGAAATACGGTTCATGTTTCAGGGAAATTTCTATCAGTTCTTCCGGAGTATAGGCTTTCGTTAAATCAGCCATCATATTTTTTACAAATTCTTCGTCTTCTGTATAATTAAACAAACCGCTTTTCATATTGCCAAGCATCTCTATGGTTATATTATCACCATTCGGATAATCCGGAAAATATTGTGAAAGTTTATCACTCAGTTTGATCTTCCCTTCACCTGCCAGCTGAAGTAAAACGGTTCCGGTAAATGTCTTTGTAATGCTGCCTATTCTCATTTTATCATCAGGCGTAAGAGGTTTGTCGGTGGTAATATCCGATACTCCGGGTGACATAAGCAGAAGCTGTTCATCACCTGTCCATATTCCGATTATCGCTCCGGGTATCTTCATATCCTCAAACGCTTTGCGTACAACATCACTGAGATCTGAATTATCCTGAACACATGGGATACCGTTAATTTTCTGATTGTTATTCAGTATGTTTGAATACCCTGTCTGAATAAAGATCAGAAGCGCAAACAAGAAAGTATAGATCAGTTTTGTTTTCATGTAAGTTTAATTTTAATGATCAAAGAAAACTGATCAGATTATCATTGATCAGCCGGATTGGATGTCTGGATAAAAACGTAAAGTATATTATTTGTAAATAAAATCCGGTTCAATTTCCGAAAACCTTTTAGCATTAAGGTCTTTTTCGGAAACAATGGGTTTTTCTGTCTTCCAGTTTATGTTCAGATCGGCATCGTTATATAGTATTGCTCTTTCATCAGCTTTACTGTAAAACGCCGTGCATTTATATGAAAAGATAGTATTGTCTTCAAGAACTGAAAAGCCGTGAGCAAAGCCGGGTGGGATCCATATTTGTTTGTGATTTTCACCTGTGAGTTCCACGGATACATGTTTGCCATAAGTCGGCGAACTTTTTCTGATATCAACAGCAACATCCATCACGCTGCCTGTTAATACCTGACAAAGTTTACCCTGTGCATATTCTCCAACCTGATAATGCAAACCTCTGACTGTTCCTTTATTAGATTTGGAAATATTATCCTGGACAAAATCAAAATTCATCCCGGCTTCTTCATATTTTTTCTTATTGTAAGACTCAAAAAAAAATCCACGGGAATCCGGAAAGAAATCCGGTTCAATTATAAGTACTCCGTCAAGCTCTGTCTTATTTACTTTCAATGACTTTCCTTTAATATTCTTTCCAGATAATCTTTATATAAAGATTTAGGGATCTTAGTGAGAACTTCAGTGAATTTATTTTTATCAATGAATCCCTTTATGAAAGCTATTTCTTCTATGCATGCAACTTTAAGTCCCTGTCTGTCTTCAATTACGCCGAAAAAGTTGGATGCCTGCAGAAGAGATTCGGGTGTGCCGGTATCAAGCCATGCAACTCCCCTGCCGATCTTTTCAACATTTAATTTTCCTTTTTGCAGATAAACTTTGTTTACATCCGTGATCTCAAGTTCTCCTCTTGGAGAAGGTTTTATGTTCTTTGATATGTTAACTACCTCGTTATCATAAACATAAAGACCCGGAACGGCATAATTGGATCTCGGTACTTTCGGTTTTTCCTCTATTGAAATAGCTTTTCCATTTTCATCAAATTCAACAATGCCGTATCTTTCCGGATCATTTACTCTGTATCCGAAAATTGTTGCACCGTCATTTTTCTGCATTGCCCTGTATATAAAATCCAGATTGCCATAGAATATGTTATCTCCGAGAATGAGAGTCACATCATCATCACCAATGAACTTTTCGCCAATGATAAAAGATTCTGCAATACCGTTTGGAGCTGTCTGTAAAGCATATTCTATGTTCATTCCGAAATCAGAACCGTTGTCAAAAAGTTTTTGATAATGCGGGATAGTTTCTTCGTTTGAGATTATCAGAATATCCTTGATATTCGAAAGCATTAAAATGGAAAGCGGATAATATATGAGAGGCTTGTCGTAGATAAGAGTAAGCTGCTTGCTGTATATTCTGGAAACCGGATAAAGTCTGGATCCGGCGCCTCCAGCTAGTATGATACCTTTCAAATTTATAGAATTAAAATTATATAATAAGTATGCAATTTAGTTAAGTGACAGACAAATTTAAAGTGCAATGCAGAGTGTGTTGTGTCAGTTTATACAGTACTGTTCAAAACATATTGTAAAATTAGTAATTGTTTAAAAATCACTTCAGAATCAATGATTTCAAGCTGTGAGATAAAACAACCCTCATGAGATGAATTTCCGGCATTTTATCACCAGAGTGAGATATTTCTTTGCCGACTTGCTTTTGATCTTTCAAAAGAAAGCCGGTTAGATTTTTCTATATCCGGATAAAGAGTAATTTTTATTAATCGTTTTGGATAAGATTGCAGGTTATCAAAACTGTCAGAAACAATTAATACAATTTACCTAAATTAGCCGCTTATGATCAGCTGCACCAGATTAAAATACTACGCCGCGAATTAACACAAATTATCACGAATTATTGATCTTGTAAATATTTTTATCGAAGTTTTGAAAATCTGTTATAATCTGTTTTAATCTGTGTTAATCTGTGTTAATCTGTGGCAGAACAGCTGTTTCGTAATTAGACGTTTAGCTATAGTAAATTTATTTAAGTTGAGTGCAGATTGAATCTTACATTCCATACACTCAAAAATTTTCCATTTAAACTAATTTTTGATTAAGCTATTTTGCATTTAAACACAGAACTAAAAGCGCGGGAATAATTCAGTGGTAGAATGCAACCTTCCCAAGGTTGAAGTCGCGGGTTCGAGTCCCGTTTCCCGCTCATAATAAGTTTCAAATATTATATTATAAATCTCAAACTACACTATACCAGATTTAACGGAAAATTTTTCTGTTAATAAGTAACCAATAATTTTCTGAGTTGAAAAATAAGAGCGGCAAAATTATTTTCATTATAGATTTCGACAGTACTTTTATAAGACTTGAAGCTCTGGATGAACTTTTTAAGATTTCCCTTAAGGACAATCCTGATAAGAAAGAACTGATTTCAAGATTCGAAGAGATCACTAAAATGTCGATGGATGGTAAATTATCTTTTTCAGAATCTCTTTCTAAAAGAACTGAACTTCTTAATGCTGACAGATCCCATATTGAAACTCTTGCCGTAAAACTGAGCAGTAAAGTGTCCGGTTCAGTAAAAAGAAATAAAGCATTTTTTAAAAAATTCGGTCAGAACATTTACATTATCTCAGGTGGTTTTAAAGAATTAATAATTCCTATAGCCGGTAAGTATAATATTCCCGAAGAAAATGTTCATGCCAATACCTTCATCTTTGATAAAAAAGGAAAAATAACCGGTTTTGATAAACACAATCTTCTTAGTCAGAATTCAGGCAAAATAAAATTGTTAAAAAAACTCAGGCTTGAAGGAGATCTTTATGTCATCGGTGACGGATATACTGATTATGAATTAAAAAAAGCCGGTATTGCTCATAAGTTCTTTGCATTTACCGAAAACATAGACAGGGAAATTGTTTCAGCAAAGGCTGATCATATCACTCCTAGCATGGATGAATTTTTATTTATAAATAAACTGCCAATGAGTATTTCATATCCCAAAAACAGAATAAAGGTTTTGCTTCTTGAAAATATTCACAGTGATGCAATGGATATTTTTAAAAAAGAAGGTTATCAGATTGAAACAGCAGCTAAGAGTCTTAATAAAAAAGAACTGCTAGAAAAGATCAAAGACGTTTCAATACTGGGCATACGTTCAAAGACACACATTGATGAAGAGATAATACAAAAAGCGGGAAGACTTATCTCAATCGGCGCTTTCTGTATCGGCACAAATCAGATAGATCTCAACAGCGCCCTTACAAAAGGAATAGCAGTTTTCAATGCACCTTTCAGCAATACAAGAAGTGTAGTCGAATTAGCTCTGGCTGAAATGATAATTTTAATGAGGAACATTATTGATAAAAATAATTCACTTCATCAGGGTATCTGGGAAAAGTCAGCTAAAGGAAGTTTTGAGATCAGAGGAAAAAAGATCGGGATCATTGGATACGGTAAGATCGGTTCTCAGCTTTCAGTTCTTGCTGAAAGCCTCGGGATGGAAGTGCTGTATTATGATGTGATTGATAAACTTGCCCTGGGAAATGCCAGGAAATGCAGCACACTTTCCGAACTCCTGAAAAAATCCGATGTAATTACTCTGCATGTTGACGGCAACAGGAACAATGCAGATTTCATTGGAGAAAAAGAATTCAAACAAATGAAAACCGGTGTGATCTTTCTAAATCTAAGCCGGGGACATGTCGTTGATCTGAAATCTCTTGTGACTAATATTAGATCAGGAAAGATAAGCGGTGCTTCAATTGATGTATATCCGGAAGAGCCTTCGGGAAATGACGAAAAGTTTATATCCGAACTTCAGGGACTTCCGAATGTCATTCTTACTCCGCATATAGGAGGCAGTACTGAAGAAGCCCAGAAGAATATCGCAAATTTTGTTCCGGAAAAGATCATTGATTTTATTAACAGCGGCAATACTTTCTACAGTGTTAACTTTCCGGAGATCCAGCTTCCTCAGTTTCAGAATGCTCACAGACTTATTCATATCCACGAAAATATGCCGGGTATTCTTGCGAGCATAAATAATGTTCTGGCGGGACATAATATTAACATTATCGGACAGTATCTTAAAACAAACGAACATGTTGGTTATGTGATAACTGACATAAGTAAAAAATATGATCCTCAGGTGATCAATGATCTTAAGAAGATCAGACATACTATTAAATTCAGAGTTCTCTATTAATTCATTTCAATATATAAACTATACAAACTGTTTCCCTGCAATATGAAAAATACTTTCTTCACACCAGGTCCGACAGAGCTTTATCCTGAAGTCGGACATTACTTACAACAGGCCGTAAAAGAAAATGTCTGTTCAATAAATCATCGCAGTAAAGAATTTATAGAGATATACAAACATACTCATCATAGTTTAAAGAAGCTCTTAAATATTCCTGATAATTATGCTATATTTTTTCTTAATTCAGCAACTGAATGCATGGACAGGATCATACAGAATTGTGTCGAGAATACAAGTTTTCATTTCATCAATGGCGCTTTTGCTGAAAGATTCTGCAAGACTTCTGCTGAACTACATAAAAAAATTGAGAAAATAGAAGTTGAGTATGGGAAAGGATTTAACTTTAAGGAAATTATTTTTTTCAGTTACCCGGAATTGTTTTGCATTACTCAGAATGAAACAAGCACGGGAGTCGCAATTGAGCCTGAAGAAATATACGGTTTGAGAAAGAAATTCCCTGAAGCGCTTATAGCCGTTGATATTGTAACATCCGCGCCTTATGTAAATATAGATTTCGATAAAATTGACTGTGCCTTTTTTTCCGTTCAGAAAGGTTTTGGACTTCCCGCCGGATTGGGTGTACTTATGGTAAATTTTAAATGCATAGAGAAAGCAATATATCTGAAATCAAAAAATGTATCAATCGGAAGTTATCATAACTTTTTATCATTATACGAAAACGCAGTTAAATACCAGACCACTGAGACTCCTAATGTAATTGGAATTTATTTGCTGGGAAAAGTTTGTGAAGATATGCTTAAAAGAGGTATTAAAAATATAAGAACCGAAACCGAAGAAAAATCAGAACTGCTGTATGATTTTTTTGATAATCACAAAACCTTAAAACCATTTGTGAATAACCCTGCTGATCGTTCAAAAACAATCATAAATATTGTTACAGGCAAGGAACAGGCTATGATCAAAAAAAACCTGTCTGATCACGGAATAATTGTCGGTTCAGGATACGGTAGCCTTAAAGAATCCCAGATAAGAATCGCAAATTTTCCGATGCATAAAATTGAAGATGTGAAAAAAATTATCAGGGTGTTATCACACTGACAAACAGCTGAGCATTGTTAAATATGATTAGCACATCAGACAGATCAACTACTGAATCACCATTGCAGTCCTGTACAATGTAACCATTCTGAAACGCATTTCCCGCATTGTAAGTATCAATTAGATCATCAAGATCAATTACCCCATCCTGATTGACGTCACCGCTGTATATTCCCCATTTACTCCCTGCCGGTTTCAGATTATCTCCGTAAGCTGATGCCTGGGATATTGTAAAATTATAATAAACCTGCGATCCGAAAGTATAATTTAAATATACAGAACTCCATACGCTGATAGAATTTCTGTGTCTTATATCGAGATAATAATTTTCATTGTTAAGTTCCGGATCAAAATAAAACTCGGCGTTGAACGTTACAGAATCAAATACACCAGTTGATGAATCAACTATAGCATAGGGAATTGATGAACTTCTTAAATATACTTTTACGGAATCTCTCATACCGGTTTTACCTGTTGCGATATCATAAAATCCTTCAGGAAAAACCTTAACATTAAATAAAGGAATCAAATGTATAATTGAAGAATATGCTTTGTAACGCCCTGAAGAATTGTCATACCATACTGGAGTTAAATATTTTTCACCGGATGTCAGACCTGTATATGCTCCTATATATCCGTCGAAACCAAAGAAAGGTACAGCAGGCTGGCTGAATTTCATTTTATGATCTGAAATCTTTGTGTCGGTAAAATTCAATCCACCGTCTGTGGAGCGCGACAGATACACTTCAAATGAATCATTTGAATTTGAATTTCTTGCATCATAGTAAATTATATTTATTCCACCGTATTTATCAACATTCAGAGCAGGCATAAACTGCAACTTAACACTTCCTGTACTGTCCGAATTTACTTTTTTTGAATAATTCCATGTCTCACCTCCGTCAGTGGATCGGTGCATTACGACATCAATACTGTCTGAGCTTTTTTCAACTCCGGCAGTATAGATCCAGCCGCTGCGGGGACCGTCGCTTATATCTATATCCATTGACGGGACACTCTGAAGATATATCAGTTCATATTCCTGTGTAATTCTGGATCTGTTTGTGCTGATGGCAGTGTCCCTGGAGTAAAGCCAGTCCGCTCCACCGTTAGTTGATTTTGCCAGCCCCATATAACTCCGGTTTGAGTGCCACAGAACAAATACTTCACCCGATGTCCCTACTTGTACATCTCCAATCAGTCTGTATTTAAAATCCGGATCAATGTTTGTGATCCTTCTTGATGTATCCCAGCTAACTCCGTTGTCTGTCGAATATGAAAAGTATATACCTTTTATCTCTTCTCCAAATTTAAAGAGTTCATCAAATGCAGTATAAACTCTTCCGGAATAAGCACTTGATTCAATATTATCAACTGCGGAAATGGGTTTGTCGGCTGTGTCAACACCTGGAATATAAATAGTTGAAGACCAGTTAGCTCCGTTATTAACAGAATAGATTGCGCCAATTTTAAGATCAGAGCCTGCAGAAAGTGAAGGCGCTATGAAATTCATAATAAAATATCCGTTTCTGTTTATTACAATATTCGGATCCCCTAAAGTAGTAATGGTCGACCCGGAAGTATTTTTAATATTGTCGGAACCGGTCCAATTGAGTCCGCCGTTTGTTGAGATATAAAATCCCGTTGTGTAACCGCCTTCATAATAATTAGTAATAGCCGAGGCAGTTATTATATCAGGATTTTCAGGATGAGTAAAGGCAGAAGTTTCAATTTGCAGATTTAAGCCGGGATAGATCATGAAATTTGGTTCGCTGTATGAAACTGACTGGGTATCAGCTTTTTGGTCAATAAATTTAAAATTAAAATTATCGCCTGCAGCAAAGATGAATATTGAAAAAGCAGATACAATCAGTATTTTTTTCATTTATATATTCAGATTTTATAATTCAATAAAACTAAATGAAAGATCAATTCATGCTCTGAAGCATTTTCTGAACACTCTCAACTGCTCTGAGTGTAAGTGCTGCTATTGTCAATGTGGGATTGGAAGCAGCTACAGTAGGAAAGACAGAGCTGCCAAGAATGAACAAATTCTTATGATCATGACATTTAAGATTTTTATCAACAACTGATGTTTTCGGGTCATCTCCCATTCTTGTAGTTCCGACAATATGACCGGCTCCCCACGGAGAGGAATGGTGCTGCTCGGTACAGCCGAGAGCATCAAGCATTTTCTTCTGAGTATCTACCGCGACTCTGATACCTGCTTTTACATAATTATCAAGCTTATAGCTTATCTTTGGTCTTGGCAGGCCAAATGAATCTAGTGAATCAAATGCCGGGACAATTCTGTTATCCGGATCAGGAAGCTGTTCACAAAGAAATGCAAACCTTATCTCATGCATTACATTTTTCTGAATGCTTTCCCGCAGTTTAGAACCATATAATTGTTTGCGGATACCGGCCTTATCTATTTTGGAATTTAGTGGTGAATTCATATTAACAGTCCGGCCACCGCTGTGTTTCATTAGCCAGGTTGCAAGAACGTCAGGATAACCGACCGGCCAGCTCCAGCCGTCATTACCAATCTCTATCCTGAACGCGCCTCTTTGTTTTCTGAATGGTCCGTCTTTGACAATTTCCACTCCGGAAGTGGATAAAGGCGCCTGATAAGGATAAACAGGTTCTTTGGTCAGACCATAACTCAGTACACAATTATGATCCATCAGATTTCTTCCCACCTGATCGCTTGAATTTCCTATACCTTTTGGATACTGTTCACTTTTTGACATCAGCATAAGCTTGGGTGTTTCTATTGCATGCGCCGCAAGAATGAAAATTTTACCGGTGACAGTTTTTTCGCCTTCCGCAGTTTTTAATTTTATACCGGTTACATTTCCGTCTTCATCAGTCTGTATAAATGTAGCAGTATGGTTAGTAATGACTCTTGCTCCGAGTTTTTCAGCTTTGGCAATTGTAAATGTCGCATCATACTTAGCACCTACCGGGCACATTGGAATACAGTTATTACTGCCGCAGCACGCAAGTCTTCCGGCATCTGAATCCGGTACTGACAATCTTCCCTGCGGAGTATTTGCAACTTTCAATTTTATATCCGGAGCATCGGGTAAACTTAAATCCTCAAATGCTTTTTCAACTACTTTATCCAGGTATGTCATTGGGATCTTGGCGGAAGGATATGGATTTTTTCTTTTTACTCCGAGTTCGGCTGTGTCATCTCCAGAAACCGGAAGTTCTCTTTCTGCAGCATAATACCATGGCTCAAGATCGTCATAACTCAGAGGCCAGTCAATTCCGACGCCATAAGCCGTTTTCATTTTAAAATCATTTGGAACAAATCTCAGTGATGTTCCGAGCCAGTGCCAGGTAGTTCCTCCAAGCGCTTTAATATATGTGCTTTGAAATTTATCAGGTCCCGTCTGGATATAATAATCATCAGGTGTCATCATCTGCGGATAAGGCGCTGACTTTGACATCGGATCATAAGGCGTGTCATTATTTCTGTCAGGCGTATTCATATAATGCGCAATTGCTTTACTCCTGTCGATCCTGTCACCGGCTTCTATCACCAGTACATCTGCATTAGCTTTTACCAGTTCATATGCCATAAGTGCTCCGGCAATGCCTCCGCCAATGATAACTATATCCGCGCTGTATTCTGAGTTCATTTAGTATTAGTTAAATGTGTTAGTTTATAAACTTCAGCCCGAAGTTATGTGAGTTAAATCTGTAAAACATATTTATAAATTGAATTAAAAAAATCATTACCAACCAGCTAACTAACAACAGGTTTCTCAGCCCAGAATCCGAATTCACCTCTGCATTGTGCATTCGGAATAAGATATCCCGTAGCTTTGAATGCATACATTTCCTGATAATTAGAAACTTTGATTCCGTCTTTAGCTTTGTAAATTCCTGACATCCAGTAATTGATAAGTGTATCTGAAAGAATTTTATTATCCTGATTTGAAAACAATGTCTTTTCAATAATTTCCGGATCAGGATTTATCCCGGGGTCAGTATTTATTTTAAGATCTTTATATAATTGGGGAAGTGTTGCTTTTGATGGAGGGTAATCCTGTAAACTTATAGCATAAACTATTGCAAGCTTTCTGTCAAGTTCTGATTCTTTAAAGCCTGTCAGCACAGAACTTAGTCTGATAAAATCATCCAGTTCAATATTTTTCTTTTTACCGCATGAATAAAAAACCGGTGAAATCCCGGCTGCAATAATTGCCAGCGATCCTGTTAAAATGAAATTACGTCTGCTGTATTTAACTGCCATAAAAATTTTTTTAAAACTTAAAAATATATCGATTAAATTACAAGTTAATCTTTACTAATTCAGTTTATAATGTATCAATCCTGGAAAAAGAGTTATTTAATTTACAAAAGCTGACCGATTGATTCCGATACTTCTGTATAGCCGCAGATTAACACAGATTTTTACATAACAGCAAAAAATTAATATGTACTATTATATGATACGTGATGATTTGCGGCTTAGAATTATTTATCAATTGCTGTTGATCAGAAGCTGTCAACTTAATTAAATTTATCTTTATCAGAAGCTTAAATCCGGAAAATGAAATCTGTTTTTTTTATAATTGATTTATAATTGATTTATAATTGTTGATTTCAGGTTATCGTATAAATTTTTATATCTTTATTAATTTTATCCGGACGCTATTGATTACAATTTATCAATATAATTTCGTCTCCGTTATAATTCTCAGAAATTTATTATAAATTCTTTCTTCATCAGGAAGATCTCTGAATCTGTATTTTTTAAACGATCGGTATAAAGAAGACACATCACGTCTCAGCAGATCTTTTGCTGAAATGTTGTTGTTAAAATTGATTACCTGCGGAAAGTCTATCACTACTGCTTTACCTTTATTCCAGAGAAGATTATAAGCAGAATAATCACCATGAATTCTGCCTGTTGATATAATTTTCTCAAGTATTCCGAGTGACTGACTGAATGCTTCTCTTGCTTCGTCCTTTTCAAAAGTAAGATCCGAGATCCGCGGAGCTGCTTCTTCGTCTTCACCTATGAATTCCATTACGACTACCAGCCCCGAACTGGCGATGGGTCTGGGAACAGGGATCCCCGCTTCATACAGAAATTTCATCTGACGAAATTCTTCATTTACCCATAATATCTGATGAGCATTTATCCCTGTTTTCGAGCCCTGATTTATCGCTTTCTCTATCCTTGCATTTCCAATAAATCTTCCCTGCCTGTATATCCCGTCATTTTTAAATGAACGCACTCTGAGTTCGGTATAGATTTTTACCGCGGAATATCCGTCTGCACTTTTTGCAAGATAGACAGTTGCTTCCTTTCCGCTTTTTATAATGAACATTAACTCATCTACTACTGCTTTGCCTCTTAGCTCTTCCAGGTCAGACGTTTCAAATGAATAATTTTGTCCTTCATTTGTCATGAGTCCGTTGACTCTTTTGTTAACAGCAAATTTTTTCTTTCTTGAACTGAATTTTTGAAATGAATAATCTTCTTCCGATAATTTTAAAAGGTTGTTTAATGTAATTTTCATTTTAAGTTAAGTTTGTTTTAATTAATAAATTGGTAAAAAAAACTGCGGTGTCATTTCCGACATCCGCAGTTCACAAACTCTGCTTATAATAAAAGACTACTTAATTATAGTTAAAATAGAATAACAGAGAGCGAATGTCTGAAAATTTATTTCTTATGTGGTTTATTCTCATAATGACATCCCCTCCTCTCGGTTGGTTTTTGAATGTTTAAATTTGATGCATGCAATTTAGTTTATTAATCCTGCAATTTCAAGAGATTGTTTTTTTTAAAAAAATATTCACACTCCAGTAGAGTCCAAAATAAATCTTTAGATCTTTAGATCTTTTAAATTTTATATATCAATTCAAAACCTAAATAAAAATTTTCATTTACCAAACAATCCCGCCTGTGATAAATTGCCGAATAGATATTCAGAGTATTGGCGAAAAGCAAAAATTTCCTGTCTGACGTTTTCGGTATCGCTCTTCTGCCGGACTCGGAGTTCAAATTTTAGACGTCAATTAACATTCAATTTACCCTTTTTAAATTTTTAAAAAAGATCTCAAGCGGGAGCTGTTACTTTGCCTTTTTAATTTTAAAATTCAAAAGAAAGAAAATAAATCAGAGTATAGTTTAATTCAATTCTATATTATTTTAATATGATCAGGAATGATTCAATAACTGCCGGGAATATAAGACTTATAAATTAAGACGGTTAGAAGTTTTCAAATATTACAGATACAATACATGTTAATTTTTAATCTTTCCAGTTCCACCATTTCAATTTCTCATTTTTCTGTTTTTCTATCTCTGTTTCGGCATAATAAATGGCACATCTGAAGACATATAAAAGACATCTGTCCTGAACTGCTCCTGTAAATTCATTGGACTTTCTATACAATTCACCCGGATCTTTACCTTTCAGATCTTCAACTTTTCGAATCCCAATATCAAAAAGATCCTGCGCAATTGACTTCCCTACTCCCGGTATTATCATCAGGGATCTTAAATGTTCCTTTGAATTCATTGATCAATGCTTTTGTGCTTATACAGAAAATCCGCCGAGGCGGATTATCTGAAAATTGGAATTTAAAAACTATCAAATATCAAATACTATTATTGATTATCAACTAAGATCTGTTTAATTATCTTCACAGCTGCATCAGCATCAGTTCTGTCAACTCCCATATAAAATACAGCCCTCATTTTTTCGTAACTTCCTGAAGAAATCACCAATCCTTTTTCTTTTGCCTTTAACATAAATTCTGCTTTTGAAAATTTACTACATCCAAAGACAACTATATTTGTCTGAACAGATTTAAGATCCAGTTCAATGCCTTTGATATCACTTATCTCACCTGCGAAATATTTTGCATTATCATTATCCTCTTTCAAGCGGTTAACATTATTTTTCAGAGCATACAAAGCCGCAGCTGCAAGAATTCCGGCTTGTCTCATTCCTCCACCGAGGAT
Organism: uncultured Ignavibacteria bacterium; assembly: GCA_937872315.1. Classification (GTDB taxonomy): domain Bacteria; phylum Bacteroidota; class Ignavibacteria; order Tepidaquicellales; family Tepidaquicellaceae; genus JAGPCH01. Next base: position 22,603 of record CALMST010000260.1, read on the forward strand.
CTTTCTCCACTTCCTTGCAAGTCCGATGAAATTTTTATTACCACAGATAATCGATCCGACAGGACTTCCAAGCCCTTTTGAGAAACAAAATGATATTGAATCAAAATGATCTGAATATTCTTTAAGTGAGATTCCCGTCTCGGCTATTGCATTAAATATTCTCGCTCCGTCAAGATGGAGTTTTATATTGTTTAATTTAGCAAATTCAGATGTCTCTTTAATTTTTTTGATTGGCTGGATCACACCGCCTTCCCTGTTGTGTGTATTTTCAATGCAGATCAGCCTTGTAACTGGAAAATAGTATTCAGATGTCCTGACATATTTTGCAATGTCTTCCACATTCATTATTCCCATTTTACCTTTAACCGGAAGCAGCTGTACATTTGAGATCACTGACGGCGCGGCGGTTTCATAATTTAGAATATGTGACTCGCTTTCAACTATGACCTCATCTCCCGGATGTGTATGACATTTAATGGCGAGCTGATTTCCCATGACACCCGTAGGAACAAATAATGCAGCTTCCATTCCAGTTATCATCGAACTCATATCCTGAAGTTCATTAACTGTCGGATCTTCTTCAAACACATCATCTCCAACCTCAGCATTCATGATGGCTTCAAGCATTGCCTTTGTAGGCTTTGTAAATGTATCACTCCGCAGATCAATTATTTTCATTTGAGACTATAAATT
>CALMST010000261.1 GCA_937872315.1 uncultured Ignavibacteria bacterium
CATTGAACATTGAACATTGAACATTGAACATTGAACATTGAACATTGAACATTGCTTTAAAATAAAATATGAATGATGCGCTGGTATTTAAATGTAAAAATTTTATTTTAATGAATATAATTAAAAAGCAGAAGAGCAGAAAATTTATCTGAAAATTTTCTTTGCAATTCTGCTTTAATGTCCTTAAAAACAGGATATACGAATAATCAATAAAAAAATTGATTAAAAAAATCTTTACTGATTTTGAAGTTTTTTTAATTCCAGCATATATTTTTCTATAAGCGCTTCATAGTCATCCGTAAATCCTTCTTTCTGCAGGTTTAAGAAATCTTCTTTTAATGCATTCACAGGAATTGGTCCCTGAATGACTATTTCAGGCGGGGTTGTTCTTGTCATATTCTCACCCGGTCTTGATTCACGTTTTGGTTCAAAGTCCTTTTCTCTCTGTGACAGCTGCGCATCCAACATTCTCGAGAGTATTCTGTTTTGCTTTTCCATAAGCTTATCATCATATCTGTTTTCTTCCATCTGTTTTACGATCTCTTCCATTTCTTTTTTTACCTGATCGAGGTCTCCCAGAACTTTCTCGCCGCTTCTCTCCTGTTCTTTTTTTAATTCTTCATTTAATTGTTCCATTGATTTTTTAATCGCTTCCTGCTCGAGAGCAAGTCTCTGCATTTCCTGTTTCTGATTATCAGACAGGTCATTCGGACTGTTACCTTTTCCGTTATTTCCTTTTTGACCGTTTTCTCCTGTCTGTCCCATCTGACCCATTTTACCTGTTTTCCCGTTAAGTCCCATCTGTTGAGCAATGATCTCACCAAGACGCTGCATCATTTGTCCCATGTTACCTCCGGGACTCTTTCCGTCTTTACCGCCTTTGCCGTCTTTTCCGTTATTCCCCATTTTACCGAGCATATCTCCGAGCATGTTTGCAGCATTATCGAGAGATTCTTTAGCTTTCCCCTGATTTTGAGATGCATTTTTCTTATTCATCTCGCCGAGTTCTTTTCCGGCTTTATCCATTTTATTAAAAGCGTTTCCAAGTTCTTTGCCCATTTCAGGACTCATCTGCATTCCCATTTTTGAGGCATTCATAAGGTCATCGATAGCCTGTGAAAGTTCATTTTGTAAATTACCCTGTTCCATTTTATTTTCTCCAAATTCTCCTTTATCTCCCTGCTCTGTTTCATCCGTTTTTTCCTTCAGTTCCTGTTGTTTCTTGCTCATTTCTTCAAGCTGTTTTTTCAGATTCTCAAGTTTTTCCTTAAGCTTGTTATTCATATCCTGAGAATCCATCATATTCTCCATAGCCTTTTTCATCTGATCACTTAGCTCCTGAAGATCTTTCATGATCTCTTCCTGGGTTTTCTGTGACTGGTTTTTCTGACCTTTCTGCAAATCCGACTCTGACTGCTGCATTTTACTTTCGGGATTTTTCTGCTGCATGTTTTTCTGAAGATCCTCAAGATCCTCCGCGCTCATCTGCTCTTTCATTTTATTTATCTCATCTATAAGCTTCTTTATCTCTTCACTGAAATCCTTAGTATCTTTTTTAATTTCATTTTGCTTTTCTGATAACTCATTCATTTTATTCTGATCATTCTTGTCGGCATTTTCCGTTTCATTTTTAAGATCTTCCTGTTTGTCTTTGATGTCCTCAAGCTTTTGTGTAAGCTCTCCGAACTTCTGCATGTTCTCGATCTTTTTTAAAAGCTCCTGAGCTTTTTCCATGTATTTCTTAAATGCTTCTTCATCGAATTTGAAATTTTTTAATGCTTCCTGCAGATCCTCGGGCTTATTTTTCTTAAGCGCTTCACGTAATTTTTCCAGCATCTTTTGCAGCTCGGGAGTATTGATCTTATTAAACATTTTCTGCAGTTCCATATACTGCTCAAGCGTCTTCTGGTCAAGAGTATTCTTCTGCTGCATGTCATTCATGTTTTCCTCAAGCTGTTTCTGAGTAGCAGACATGTTCTTCTGAAAATTTTCGAGCTTGCTTTCCATTTGCTTTTTCCTGTCTTCATTTAATCCAAGTTCTTCATTCGTCTGCATGTCTTTTTTCATTTCCTCTATCTCTCTCTGAATGTCAAGCATTTCATCGAAAACGGATTTCAGTTCGGTCTTAAGCTCCTGTGTGGCTTCATCTTTTTTTCTAAACAACTCAACAGGAGATCTGTACTGTATTGTTCTGATATCGGAACGGGTCGTTTTTCCGGTATTGTCGGTAACTTCCATAAAATATTCAGCGCTCTCACCCTGTCTGAGACCGGCATTACCGAGGATCCACATATACGGAACCTCAAGTGAAGTTGCATTAAGATTTATTACCGGAACATTTTCGGTTGTAAATCCTGATGGTGCACCGTTTCCCGCCAATGTCTTTAATTTTCTGTAACTCAATACTAATTTTGAAAAACCATAATCATCAGTTATTCTTGCTCTCAGTAAAAGTTCATTTTCACCATTCAACACATAATTAGTCTGAGCAGGTTCTATTATTGCAATTGTTGGAGCTTCATCGTTCATTACTTTTATTTTGTAATAAACTGCATTCCGGTTTTCATTTCCGTTCAGATCCTTTAATGAAAATTTGTAGGTTCCGCTTTCTCTGATCACTACGGTTCCAACTGCAGCGTCTCCATTTACCTGAAACCCGGAATAATTATTGTTAAATATGATACCGGCTGAAGATAATTCCATATTAGCCTTAAGATCAAAACTCACAATACTGCCTTCCGGACAAAAGAAATCACCTTCATTTTCAGAAAGAGTTTTGGAAGGCACCCCTGTAAATTCCGGCGGATCGATCTTCACTGTAAAACTTTTCACTATGGGGTATTCAGAAACTTCTACTCTGTATTCATCTGATTTAACTCCTTTATATTGAGCAAAATAAAGAAGCTCTGAGTTAATATTTTCAATGGTAGTTTTAAAATTTCCGTCGGGAGTGATTTGAATCAATTTTGGATCTGACAGCAATTCATATCCGTCAGCTGTGATTTTTTTTGTGTAAAATTCGAGCTCATCAACTTTGTAACCAGGTTTATTAAAGCTGACTGAAATTACAATATCCAGTTTATCACCGGAAGCAACTTCCGTATTTCCCGGAAAGACCTCAAATGTAATTCCGTGTTCATTATCTATGAATTCATAATTATGATTTACTATTCTGTTTACTGAAGCAAACATCTGAGAGGGGAAAACGGAAAAAGATAATAGGTTTATCAGAATAGCTGCAATCAACACAAATAAAGGTTTCTTCAATTTACTGAAATCAACGGCTGATCCAAGATCAAGATCATCAGCTCGCCGTTTGACATCTGTAATATCAGCATTGATCAGATCCTCAGAGAATACTGTGGAAACAGATTTCCGGTTCACATTACTATAACTCTTAACAAGTGACAGTGAGTTTGACAGATCATCTTTAATATTATGAAAATTATTACCAATCTTTTTCGAATAAGATATAAGTTCGAACGGCTGAATAATCCCCGCTCTCTTCAGAAAATAATTTACGGTAAAATATACAACCGTAGTGACAGACAATGAAAGAAATCCCCAGTAGAATATGGTTCTGACGGTTGAGTTGAAATGAAAAATTGATTCAAGTAATATTAAAACAAAGGCAAGCAGAAAAATAAAAATAAAAGAATAAACTAAATTTTTAGAGAGATTAAAGAGCAATTCTTTTTTATTTACTGCGGATAGTCTTTTTTCAAATGAACTGTATATCGAAGCGGCTGAATCAGTGATATTCATTTATAAATTTTAAAAGGTTTTGTTAGTTTAATATAACCGATCTGCTGCGGTTTTGTTTCATATTTAACATGTTAAACTTAAAGAAGTTTCAGTAGGTTTTCAATGCGAAATGGACTGTTAAGGTGATCGGCTTGGAAAGATTTCTTTAAGTTTGTTTCAATTATGAATTTGTTTGTTTAAGAAGGTCTTATCAGAGAGCAATCCCTGGAGCCTTCGGGACAAAAAAATCCGGAATATCTATCACAAATCCCGATCCATTGCGTACAAAAACCATGTTTCTGTTTTTTTACTTTATTTAAGTCAAAAGATAATTAAATTCATCAATATATTTGTAGCCACCATCTAAACCAATTCCTTTTGAACGGCATCTAACTATTGAATACAAAATCATGAGCTCATCATCAGTTTCACTTAATCTTGTAATGAGGAATCCGGACGAAGATCACAAGCTGGTCGAAAAGTCAATCGCCGGTAACCGTGATTCTTTCAGGGATCTGTTTATGAAGAATGTTGACCGCGTTTACGCTCTTTGCCTCAGAATATCTGCAGATATTCATTTAGCCGAAGATCTGACACAGGAAGTCTTCATAAAAGCCTGGGAAAAACTTGATACATTTAAATTCGAATGTAAATTTTCCACCTGGCTGCACAGCATAGCAGTAAATCTGTTCTTAATGCATGCAAGATCCGATAAAAGATATTCGGAAAAACTCGGCGGATATAAGTCTGATGTGAATCCGGAAGAGAAAAAACCAACCGAAGATCTGAAGATCGATCTGCAAAAAGCGATCGATAAACTTCCGGAACAGGCAAAAGCAGTTCTCATTCTTCATGATATCGAAGGATACAAACACAATGAGATCTCGGAAATGATGAGTATTCAGACAGGAACTTCAAAAGCCCACCTTCACAGGGCAAGAAGAATTTTAAGAGAGGAGCTTTCAAAATGAATACAGAAAACAACAAAGAAAATAAAGAAAACAATAAAGAAAAACCCGAGATAAGAAATTTCTGCAATGAAACCGAGCTTTTCATTGATGAATTTCTGGATGGTATGATCTCTGTAAAAGATAAGGAAAAGATGGATAAACATATTGCCAACTGTGAATTCTGCAGTAAATATCTTGAAGATTCGACAGAGCTTACAAAAAAGATCAATGCCCTGGCTTCTGCGCCTGTTTATCTTTCATCCAGAAAAAAAAATGAACTGTGGAAACAAGTGGAAGCAGGAGCGGATTTTAATAAATTCATAAACAGGAAATCCGTAAGAACCGGGAAATCAGCAGAGGAAGATAATTTTTTAGTAAATTTCATTTCAAAGTATAAATATTACGTTTCGGGTTTAGCTGCATTAATTATAATCGGAGTTGTAATATTCGGAGTAAAAAACATGCAGAGCTCCAATGACCGTATTGCTCAGCAAAATACCTTCGGACTTGCAAGTTACTGGAAAGTCTCAAACCTTGAAGGAAATTCTATGATAGGTGACATATCCATGTCCGGAAATGACAGTATCAAAGAAGGTCAGTGGATACAGACTGATGCTATTTCGAGAGCTGAACTAATGGTCGCAAATTTAGGAAAAGTTATCATCGAGCCGAATTCGAGAATAGTGTTCGTGAAAAATGCCGAAGGAAACAACAGGATACTGGTTAATTACGGGACTATACAAACAACCATGAATCCTAATTCCAGATCATTCTTTGTGGAAATGCCCTCGGCTGTTGCTACAGATAACGGCGGATCTTATACTATCACAGTTGATTCAACCGGTGACGGATTGGTCTTTGTAAAATCGGGAAAAGTGGAAGTGGAATCACATAACCGTGAAGCTGTTATACCGGCAGGTAATATTGTTCTGACAAAGAAAAATTACGGGGTCGGAACTCCTTTTAATGAGAATGCTTCACCTAAATTCAGAAATGCTCTTTTCAATTATGATTTCGGAAAATGCAATGATGCCTGCGTAACCACTCTTTTAAATAATGCAAAAATGTCGGATGCTGTGACACTTGTGAACCTCATCCCGAATGTTCAGGGAACTGATAAAGAAAAGGTATATACGAAACTTGTCAACTTTGTACCGCCTCCGAATACTGTTCAGGGTGACAGTATTTTTTCCATGGATGAAAAAAAACTAAATGACTGGATAGATAAAATACAGGTTGAAGTTCAGGTAAATGTTGAAAAAAGCATGAAAGAGGTTGAGAAAAGTCTCGAAAGTCTGAAAGAACTTGAACACATAACACCTGATAATATTGAACATCTTAAAAACATGGCTAAAAACTGGAAAGTCCAAATTCATACATCTCCAAAGGGAAACTTTATATGGGAAACTGATACTATAGAATTTGATGAAGAAGAATTTAAAAGGGATATGGAAGAGATGAAGCAGGATCTTAAAGAAAACAATTTCAATAAGGAGCAGCTGAAAATTGACATGCAAAACCTTAAGGAAGATCTCAAGGAAATGCAGATCGAACTCAAGGAAAATCTGAACCTGAACAGCGAAGAACTGAAGAATGAACTTAAGAAAGCCAATGAAGAAATCAAAAAAGCACTTGAAGATGAAAAATTCCAGATTCTCATTGACTCAGCAATATCTTCTGAAAAACATAAAATAAAAGTAAAGATAAATAATAATGTATCTGATGAAGAACAGAATGAAAATAATTACGAGAATGACATTGAGACTGAAACTAATACAGATACTCAGGACAAGTAGAGTCTTATAAATTTCAATAAATAATATCCGGTAAATATAAATAAAAAGTTCTTTCCCGGCTTGTTTAAATAAAATGATTATTTAGGCAAGCCGGGTTTTTATATGTATTTTTTAATGAAATTAAAAAAAAATAAGTATTTATACTTACTGAAAATAGAAGATTACACTTATATACTTCCGGAATAAAATATATTAACTTTGTATAACCCCATGTTATATTAAATTTAATTTTAAGGGAAGAATTCACCCGGAGATGCTGCCTTATTGTATCTTCGGGTTTTTTATTTCAAATCCTTAAACAGACCATTAATCATAAATTTACCCGAACTGATTGCTGTTTTTACAAATATTAAAAGTTGTTTGTAAGAATTTTTTCAGACAACAGATAAGCATTTTAAGTAAAATTCTGAAATTGTAATACTAAACAATATTAACTAAATTAGGCTCATTCTTTACGGGTAAATTTAATATTGAATAATGTTTGAGTTCTCTCATTATATAAAAATATTTATTGCATTACTGGCACTTGTAAATCCTTTTGAAGCTCTTCCATTCTTTCTTTCCGGAACCAAAAATCTGACAAAACAGCAAAAAGTATTTGTCGCAAAAAAGACCTTCATTTCGGTATTTATCATACTTGTGTTTTCACAATACCTGGGAAAATATTTACTTGAAATGTTCGGGATCAGCACTGAATCGTTTTCCATTGCAGGAGGGATCATAATTTTTCTTATTGCTCTTAATATGGTTATTGGAGGTTCTGATACCAGTGAAAACAGTGTTCCGGATAAGTCAGGTAACAATGATTTTGCTGCTATTGCGATAGTACCTCTTGCAACTCCTCTGCTGGCAGGACCGGGACCAATAAGCAGTATAATAGTCTATGGCAGCACAAGCACCGGATGGGAATATGATATAATTATATCGGCAATAGTATTTCTTATTTCTTTTGTTGTTTTTTTGGTATTAAATATGGCTTCAAGAATGGAAAAAATACTGACACCAAACCGTGTTCAGATTATTACAAAGATCTCCGGATTATTTGTTGCCGCAATCGCAGTTGAAATTATAATTAAAGCTGTAAGTAGTCTGTTAAAAACCGTTTAATACACAACAAATCATTCCGGATTGACACTTATCTGTTCAGATTATTTAAGTCATCCAGTTTCAAAATATTTTCAAGCACTTCTTCAAAGGGATCCGGCCTGATCTTTATATCTCCTGTATAAGGATGATCAAGATTAAGTATAAGAACGATAATTATCGCATTGGTTAATGCAAACAGTGAAGTCATAGCTGCCTGAACTTTCACATTCCGTGTTCCGAAAAACAATGAAAATCCAACAGATGTAAAAGCTCCTATTAGAATAACTGTCCAGATCACAACAGGTATATGATTCTGCCCGCTTAAAATCCTTAGTCTACTGTATTCCGTAATTTCATCAAGCCTCGAAACAGAAACGGTATAAAATATCTTTTCCTTTTCCGTATCAAGTGAATCCATATTTACATATATCTTCCAAATATCCAGCAGAATTTGTCTTGTTTCAGGATTCCTTTTATCTTCATCAAGAAGTGGCCAGTCATCATCAATTACCTTTCTCAGATAAAGGATCACATTTTCTTTGATCTGAGTTCTGTATTGTTCCGGAAGTCCGTCAACATTCAGATAAAGATCAAGCATAAGATTAGCTTCTTTATCGCATATCTCCTGAGCAGTATTGTATTCCTGCCATGAAGCATATACCACAAAAGCTATCAGAACAGCATAAATAAGTCCAAGTGCATTAAAAAGAAATCCTCCCACTTCATGATTTTCCTTGAAAGATTCCCAGTCAACTTTTTTCCTGATAAAAAGCAAAGCTATAAACGAAACAGATGAGCTTATGATTACAGCAGCTAAGATCATTATAAATGTAGGCAGGTGTAAAAAACTCTGTAACATAATAAATTATTTATATTAAATTTACATTCATGATTAATCCGGGGTTTCAATGAATTTTACTATATCCATGAAAGCATCGGGCTGAATTTTTGCATCTCCGGAAAAAGGATTATCAAGATTCAAAATCAGCAGAATTATAAGAATATTTGTAATTACGAATAAAGATGTCATGGCTGCCTGAAGCAGAAAACTCTTTGTTCCGAAAAACAATGAAAAACCTATAGATGTCATGGCTCCTATCAGTAATACTGTCCACATAATTGCAGGTATAAGCTCCTGACTACTTAAAATTCTTAGTCGTCTGTAATCAGTAAGATCATTCAGTCTGTAAAGTGATTCCTGTAATAAAATATATTGTTTATCATCCAGTTGTTCACTCATTCCTTCATAAATTTTCCAGATTTGGAGCAGCTTTATCCTTGATGAAGGATTTTCCTTTCCCTGATCCAGAAGCGGCCAGTCATTATTTTTTACATCCTCGATATATGAAAGTATTTCAGATTTTAATCCATGCTGATATTCTTCGGGAAGTCCCTTACTCAAAAGATATAAACCCTGAAGCATATTGGCTTCCATCTCAAAATTTTCAAGAGAATTGTTGTATTCTTCCCAGGTGGCAAAAACAACGAAGGCAATTAATGCAGCATATATCAGACCTAGAGCATTAAAAAGGAATCCCCCGACTTCATGATTCTCTTTGAAAGACTCCCAGTCAAAATGTCTTCGTATAAGCATTAAAGCTAAAAAAGAAAATCCTGTTCCTGCAACTACAGTAATTAAAAAAACCAGAATAACAGGTAATTCAAGAAAACTATTTAACATAAACCTTAAAAAATTTTAATTATTTGATTTTAATTCAACAATCCTTTTCTTTTCAGCTTTTGAAATAAAAGCAACAGCTATAAGAATAAAGATCAAAGAAAACCAGTCTTCTTCACCCGGAAATTTACCGCCGAAAAAATAAAAACTTATAAGAGTTGCAGCCGTCCCCGCAATCAGGGAAGTCAAACGGTTAACAAGTCCCGCAAAAGTAGCTGTTCTTCCTTTAAACATAAATATAAATACTGAGAAAAAAGCAACTGCCCCAAATGCCGTTCCCGCAAGTACTGCCATGTTCCATGAGGGAGATGGTTCTTTAAAAGCATTTATGAATTCAAGAATCTGTGGAAAGTCCCATCCGAATAGTTTCTGAGAATTGTATATGAGTATACCGGCTGTCAGCATTGTCAAAGTTGCTGCTATCTGTTCTATCGCAAAAAATCCTTTGTTATCCTGTTTTATACCTTTTCCCCGCGTGTTTTTGTAATAATTCATAATATAAATCCTTATAAAGTATGCAATTATATAACTTGATAAAATTATAACTGCGGCAGTGTTGTATATAAAATCAAATCCGCTTTCTTTTCCGAAAAAAATGTTAATACCAACCGCGATCAGTGCGAAAACAACGGCTATATTTTCTTCCATGTAAACTTTCTTTTTCAAAATTCCTCTGTTTATCTGAATGGCATCGACTATCCTGCTGACAATGATAACGCTTCCTCTCATTATTACCATTGCGACCATTACTGATATCGGCAGTGAATACATCAATGTAGTGGTCGGTATAACTACAGCTGTGCAAATACCCGATGGTATAATGTAAAGATATTCTTCGGGAATTTTCATTCCGAGAAAACTAATGTCCCTGTTTGACTGGAATTTATACCATTTTAAAAGAAATACTACAAATAAAGCAATAAGATTTCCGCCGATCGTACTGTATACAAGATAATACATATCCGGCATACCCGATCCTAAAAAATATTTAACACTTACACCCGTTATTACATAAAAAACAAAATAACCAATACACAATTGTATCAGACGTCCGGTACTTCCCTCTTCTGTTCTAAGCATAAAAATAAAAAATAGTTTTTGAAATTTTATACATATTAATTAACATTTGAAGCAGATTAAAGCCACATAAAGTAACAGTCCGGAACTGCTGACCATTATATGAAATCTCCCGCCTTTTATTCCTAACGGCAGTATCAGCATTGCGATCAGCGAGAGAAAGCAAAATATAATATCAGGTAAAGATAAACTTTCTGTAATTAATATTAAAATTAAGTTTAAAATGATCGCTGCAAAAATTATCTGATGAATTTTTTTAGGAAGAGCTATTTTTCTAAAATATAAAAGTATTCCTATTATGTAATTTAAAGCATAAAAGAATAATCCTGTATAAAGAAGAATGCTGATATTAATTTTTTTTTATGTGTTTTGAATTTTATTTACTTCCAAATTTATTTCCGTAATTATCTTTAAATGCCAGTTCGCTGACACTTTTTCTCTGTGAAGATTTCCAGTCTATCGAAGGACGTTTCATATCCGGATCAACATAACCCATTCTGAATATTGCCATCATTTCATAATCTTCAGGAACTTTGAGTATGTCTGCTATTTTATTCCAGTTTTCCGTTATCTCGCCCGGAGTAGAAATGAACTGCATTCCCATTCCTATGGCTGTAGTGCAGAGCCATAATGTCTGAACTACTGCTCCCATAGAAATTACTGAATAAAATCCGGAAAGCTCCTCTTTCTTATATTCTTCTTTAGTAAGCAGTATTGTAAAGAGAAGAGGTGATGTCGCTACAAGCTTTTCCTCATCATTGCCGAGTATCCTGGAAACTTTGAATTTTGATATTACCTTTCCTCCTGCTTCCGAGAAAATACTTTTGGCAAATGGTTTTAAAAAAACGGGAAGATGATCAATGTGGATGCCGTCTTTTGTTTTTTCCATTTCCTCTTCGCTGAATCTGAAATATTTTCTGTATTGCTTCCAGAATCTGCCGTCATCCATAAGCGTTACCATCGAATCGCCTGCTATCTTTGCAATACCGTTTATGATCTTCTGATCTTCGGTAAGTATGAATCTCCATGGCTGTGAATTGAAATGACTCGGCGAATGAGAAGCCATTTTTACCAGCAGCTCCTTGTGTTCGTACGAAACCTTCTTTTCTGCAAAAGCTGTGTTCGTAGTTCGTCTGTTTTTTATGGCTTCGAAGAGATCCATTATGTCAGTTAATAGTTAGTAGTTAATGGTTAGCAGTGATCTGAAATCTTTCACGGTTTTATTTTGAATAAATAATGTATTCGTCCGTTTTCAAAATCATCATTTGTCTTTTCAAGATCTGTGTTATTATAAGCTTCCTTAAAAATCAATGTATCATTTGAGAATTTATATCTTAAATACATTATAAATTCCCTATGCTCCTCTTTATAATTTTTTTTAACCTTTTCTTCATCTCCAACTGAATTTATTTCTTTTTGATAAATTCCATTCAGATAGATAAAGTTTTCATCACTTTTAAAGTCACCTTCAATGTAAAATTCACCTTCCTCTCTTTTTGCCACATCAGTTCGGTAAATTCTCTGCAAACCAAATTTATTTTTTTTAAAGTTTATTTTCAAATAAACTACTGCAACCTCGCCTATCATTGGATCTTTAGCCAGTACCCATTCTCCCTGCAATTTCAAATCAGACGGAGACAATTATTTCGAGCATCCGGAGTAATAAAACGAAATTAAAAATATTAATATATAAAAGACTTTCTTAATACATTTTATCAAAATAAAAGCCTGGAATTTCTGAATAAGAATTTGTGGATTTTATAAATATTTCAATCCCGCCAAAAAAGCTATTCTATGTGTCCTATGTCCCTATGGGTTACCGGCCGAAGTCGTCGGAGATTCTTCTTATGTCATCTTCATCAGACGGGTTCTCCGGAAACCTGTGCACCCATATCTCCGCTACGATTCCCCAGTCATCCATCCCGACAAGTCTGTGTCTTGTACCGAGTTCCATTTCAATAATATCATCTTCGTTATAAACTTCCATCTCTTCAGGCTGTTCATCAGTCTGGCTTGTGAAAATACCTGCTGGTCCTTTCACTATTCTCCATAGCTCTGATCTTCTTTCATGTGACTGCCAGGAAAGTTTCTTCCCGGGTTCGACAACAAGTATCTTCGGACTGACATTTAATTTTGTAATATCAAACGGCAATTCAATTCCGGAAAAGTATATCTCCAGAAACAGGTTAAGACTTTCATTTGATATCTTAAAGAATCCTCCCCATGGTCTTTCGAAATCTTCACCTGCTGTTGACAATCCTTTTTCTTCTAATTCTTTTTTGATCTGAACATGTATCTGCTCTTTTGTTAACATATTTTTTTAAATTTTTTATAATAATTTTAAAACTTTATCTGAAATTGTCTCTCCTATAGATAATGCAGAAGTTGCGCCGGGTGAAGGCGCATTACATACATTTATGATGTTTTCCTTTTCCTGAAACAGAAAATCGTCTATCAGACTGCCGTCGGATCTGCATGCCTGAGCTCTTACACCCGAACCTCCTTTGACGAGATCGTTTTCCTTTATCTCCGGTACAAGTTTCTGAAGCGAACTTACAAATTCCTTTTTTGAAAATGAGCGGTATATCTCATAAAATCCGGTCTTCCAGTATTTCTTGGCAATTTTATGAAAACCTTTAAAACCCAGCGTCGAAAATAATTCTTTAATATCCAGATCGGTTTTTTTATACCCCTCTTTTTTAAAAGCGAGAACTGCATTCGGTCCGGCTTCCACTATTCCATCCATCCGTTTTGTAAAGTGTACTCCGAGAAACGGAAATTCCGGATCCGGAACGGGATAAATGAGATTTTTTATCAAATGTTTAGCTTTGTCTTCTAACTGATAATATTCTCCTCTGAAGGGAATTATTCTGAAATCAATTTCACTGCCTCCGCTTACCATAGCAGCTATTTTATCGGAATATAATCCGGCACAGGAAACAATTGCCTTAGCTCTGTATTCATCCGAAGTTGATATTAATTCTGATGATCCATTTGAGATTTTTATGGCTTTAACTTCTTCATTAAGCCTGATATCAACTCTTTTCTCTTTCAAGATCCCCGATAGTTTTTGCGAGACTATCTTATAATCCACAATACCGGTTTGAGGAACATGTATTCCGGCAATTCCCTTTACATGAGGTTCATAATTCTTAAGTTCTTCTGAAGTAAGCTTTTTCATATCTGCCAGACCATTTTCAATTCCTCTGTTAAACAAAGCATCCAGTGCAGGCAGTTCTTTTTCCTCAGTTGCAACTATAATTTTTCCGCACAGCTCATAATCTATTTCATTCTTATCACAGAAATCCAGAAGCATCCTGTAACCTTTAAGACAGTTGATTGCTTTAAGACTGCCGGGCTTATAGTATATCCCTGAATGTATTACACCGCTGTTATGCCCTGTCTGATGCGTTGAAACATTTGATTCCTTTTCAATAAGAAGGATCTTCAGATGAGGGGATCTTTCAATAATTTTATATGCGGCAGCAAGTCCGATTATTCCTGCGCCAATTATTATTACATCCCGCCTAATCATTTTTATGATTTTAAAATAATAAACTTCACTATAAATTTACAGATAAGAGTGCGTTATATTCATATAAAAAAACCGCCGTGACAAATCAAAGGCGGTTATAAATTTAGGATGTTTTATGAAAAACAGATCTCAGCCCATTACTTCATTTAAATCCGGGAGTTTACCAAATCTTTTCAGGGTTTCAATATGTGAAGATAAAGCTTCTCTGAATGTACCGTTTTCAAGATAAGGGATTCCGTATTCCTCCGCAGTATCTTTAACAATGTGAGCTATGTTCGGATAATGAACATGACAGATCCTTGGAAACAGGTGATGCTCAACCTGATAATTCAGTCCGCCAAGATACCATGACAGAATTTTATTGTTTCTTGAAAAATTACATGTTGTATTCAGCTGATGAATAGCCCAGCTGTTCTCAATAGTGCCTTCTTCTGTGGGAAGCGGGTGTGTAGTACCTTCAACCGTATGAGCAAGCTGAAATATCGTTGATACAATTAAGCTTGCAAAAAAATGCATCACAAAGAATCCCAGAAAAACCTCCCAGACGGGCAGATTGAATAAAAATATAGGGATCCCGAGAAAAATTGCAAAATAAAACAATTTGACCATTGTGATCTTCAGAAGAGTTAAAAGTGTATAATGCTTGGTTTGGGCGGCAACACCGTTATTTTTATACTGAAAAAACTGAACGAAATCCTTAAGGAATGCCCAGTACAGTGTCAGAAAACCATACAGTCCGAATGCAAACACGTATTGTCTTTTGTGAAACGGTTTTAATTCAGAATGAGGTGAAAACCTCAGTACGACCCTGTCATTAATATCCTCATCCATATTTACAATATTAGTGTATGTATGGTGAAGAATATTGTGCTGCATTTTCCAGTTATCTACATAGCCCCCTATAAGATTCAGTGACTGACCGACAATATAGTTTATGCTTTTATTTTTGGAATAAGCCCCGTGATTGGCGTCATGCATTACGCTCATTCCAATGCCCGCAAGTCCGAGTCCCATGACCAGCCATAAGATAATACTAAGCCATAGAGGTGGCTGGAAGAGCATAATAGCGGCAAACGGAACAAAATAGATAAGCATCATTGAAATGGTTTTAAATACCATTACGGAATTTGCATACTTTGATATGTTGTTAACAGCAAAATAGTCGTCAACTCTTTGCTTTAAAATTTCAAAGAAGTTGGTTTTGTCTTTGCTAACAAATTTTACTTTACCCTTGAGTTTCAAAAATATATTAGGTGTGTGTTTTATAAATTTTTACGTCGGTAAAAGTAATTAATTCAAGGCTATTATAAAAGCCAAATATCAATATTTTTGTATATCAAATCTAAGTCATTTCCAAAACTATTTTTAATAAATCATATATCCGGTTTAAATCCAATTCAGAATCAGACATTTAAATATGTGAACTAAAACATCCCGCCTGTTAAAATTGCCGTAAAAATTCAGTACATTGGCGGTTAGCAAAAATTTCCTGTCCGGGACGCGCAGCAGCGTTCTTCTGCCATACGGTGAGTAAAAATTTTTGCAGCAAATAGAAGAATGAATTTCCGGCAATAAATCTTTATAATAATCAGGGGATTGATCAATGCCTCTTTATTTGTTCGTTAAAAAATAGAAGGTAATTTAGATTAAAGATGAATTTATTCTAAATTCATAATATCGTATCGGAAGAATGTGGGTACATTATTTTTTTTATTGTAGCCTGTGTGAATAAAACCATCTGAGAGTTTCAGACCTGTTTACATATTTTCCATTTCATCTTTTTTAACAGCAATAAAAATCCTTTTTAATAGCAGTTTTATTTTATATCATAAATTTTATTTTATCGCGGCAAAATTAATTACCTGTAAATTTTTTTTGATTGCCTAAAAATGTTCAGAGTAAAACATTTATATGTCAGGACAACTATTAATTAAAAATTATCATGGCAAAATTAAAATCTAAATATACCTGTCAGAGCTGCGGATTTTCATCCGTAAGATGGAGCGGTAAATGTCCGGAATGCAACAACTGGAATTCAATGACTGAAGAACTTATAACTCATGAAAAAGATAATAGAGAACGGAAAAATTCCAGATCGATCTTAAAAGTAAATGAAAATAATTTCAAGGCTTTATCAGATATAAGTTCCATAAATGAATCAAGAACGAAAACACATATCACCGAACTCGACAGGGTACTCGGAGGCGGAATCGTCGATGGTTCAGTAATTCTCATAGGAGGCGACCCCGGTATAGGTAAATCAACTCTCATGCTTCAGCTTGCTGAAAAGATCGGGGATAAGAGAATACTTTATGTGAGCGGTGAAGAATCCGCTTCACAGATAAAGCTCAGAGCCGACAGATTAAATTTTAATCTCAGCAATTTTTTCATTTTATCCGAAACCAATCTTGATGTGATTCAGGCTGTGATAGAACGCGAAAGACCTGAGATAGTGGTAGTTGATTCTATACAGACTGTTTACAGGTCTGAAATAGAAAGCGCTCCCGGAACGGTTTCTCAGCTTCGTGAATCTACAGCTCTGCTGATGAATCTTGCCAAATCAGATAATTTTTCAGTATTCATTGTCGGTCATATCACTAAAGAAGGGATGATAGCAGGTCCAAAAGTACTTGAACACATGGTTGATGTCGTGCTGCAGTTTGAAGGAGAGAGGACTCATTCATTCAGAATACTCAGAGGAATTAAAAACAGGTTTGGATCCACCAATGAGATCGGTATTTTTGAAATGACCGAAGCCGGATTGAAGGAAGTACTGAATCCTAGCGACGTTTTTCTTTCACAGAGAAATTACGGAGCTTCGGGCTGCGTGATCTCCGCTTCACTTGAAGGGACAAGACCTGTTCTTATAGAGGTTCAGGCGCTTGTAAGCAGTTCGAATTACGGAATTCCACAGAGAACCTCCATGGGATTTGACTATAAAAAACTTAATATTATAGTAGCGGTACTTGAAAAGAAGCTCGGATTGTTTCTTAATAAATATGACATATTTCTAAATATAGCCGGTGGAATTAAGATAGATGAACCGGCTATAGATCTTGCCGTTGCAATGAGTATTTATTCATCAATGAAAGACATTCCTGTCGATTCGGAAACAGTGGTTTTAGGTGAAGTCGGTTTATCCGGTGAGGTGAGAACGATCTCTTACGCTGAAAGAAGAATAACCGAAGCAGAAAAACTCGGATTCAAAAAGATTATAATTCCAAAAGGAAATTTGAAAAATCTTAATCTTAAAAAATTCAAAATACAGGTAGAAGGAGCGGTAAAGATAAAAGATGCAACTGAATTAATACTGTGATTTCATTTGGAACCGGATCTAATGTTTTTTCTTATTTTTAAAGTAAGTTTTTCTACTCTTTGTATATGTTCCATCCAAGCTTTTATTGCTTTGGCATTTTTCTTTTGCGAACAGAGCTTCAGGAACGTTCTGTGGGGAGTCGTATCGTAATTGCCCGAGACCCTCAATACGAACAATTCATTCAGAGTTCTGATATTATGCATATATATCTCATCAAACAATCCAAGTATGAATTTCATTTTGGAAGGAGTATAAATTACTTTAGCAAAGTCCCAGAGAAGATAACCGATATCATTCATATTATCACATTTGTCAACGCTGTCTAAAATCTTAATGGCTTTACTGTAAGTCCTTTTTGTATAATTGGGGATTGCATTTTTAAGCAGGACCGGAGCCAGAAGATTATAAAAGATGGTCATTTCCTTTATATATTCAAAAGAGATCTTTTTTACAAAGCTGCCTCTGTTGGCAATGACCTCAATATAACCTTCACTCTGAAGTATCCTGAATGCTTCACGTACCGGAACTCTGCTTATATTCAGCTTTTTTGCAATTTCAGATTCCTTTATATGCTGTCCGGATTTAAATCGGGAATTAGAGATCTCCTTTCTTATAAAAGCCGCAACATCATTTATAATAGTCGTTTCTCTTTTCATATTGTTACTTTTACGGATCAAAACTTTGGTGATCCATTCCGGATTATTTTTTGGGGTTAATCAATTTTTCTAAAGCTGATAAAAACTCACTCCAGTATATTATTGCTTCTTCAGTCTTGTTTTTTTTGCAAAGTTCTATAAATTTTTTGTGTGAATCCAGCTTGAATCTGGCTTTACTTTCATCTTCAAAAAACTCATTCAAAAGTCTGACACTATGCTGATATATTGTATCAAGAACCCTTATCATGAATTTCATATGTGACGGGGTGTAAATTACCTTTGCAAATTCCCAGAGCAGATATCCCGTATCATCATTATTTTCTGATTTCTCAATTTTATCAATAATACTCTCTGCTTTTTTAAATGTTTTTTCCGTGTAATTCGGAATTGCTTTTTTAAGTAGTTCCGGAGCAAGTAGTTTATATACTATTGCAGTCTGATTTACAAAATCCGGGGAAATTGTCTTAACAAAACATCCTTTATTTGGCTTTAATTCAAGATAACCTTCACTTTGTAGTATTCTTAATGATTCTCTGACAGGAACTCTGCTGACACCCAGCTCCTTTGCTATAGTATTTTCACTAATATGCATACCGGGTTTGAGTATATTACTTGTTATCTGTTTTCTTAAATATTTCGATATTTTTTTTACGGACGTGGTATTACCTTTCAAAATTTGTCTGCCTTAAAGTTTATTGAATTTAAGAATATTAAAAATCAAAAAAAATCTAAATTTTATTTTTTGTTCTTAACTGAATCCAGTCTTGTCCAATACGATTAATAAAAATTACTCTTTATCTGAATATAGAAAAATCTAACCGACTTTCTTTTGAAAGATCAAAAGAAAGCCGGCAAAGAAAAATCTCCCTCTGGTGATAAATTACCGGAAATTCTTTCGGCAATTTAACACATGAAGGTTGTTTTATTTCACAGCTTGAAATCTTTGATTCTGAAGTCAATTTTAAACAATTATTAATTTTACAAAATGTTTTGGACTGTACTTAGCTTAATCAATTTAACGCAAAAATAAATTTTTTATGACCTAAATTAATAGTAAATTGGAATATTATTGTAAAAGAAGTAATATTTCAAAATAATGTCTTTTATGCCACAGAATATAATCGTAAAGGTCTTGCATCAGAGATCAGGCGGTTTAATTTTAAAATTATTGGATAAATTCTGATCTTTACGAATTTGATTCCGGAATTTTATTTTTATTTTTTCTGCCGCAATTAAAATTCTAATAATCATTACATTATTTATATAAATCATGTTAAAAATATTCACAGTCGATGCTTTTACCGATAAAAAGTTTTCGGGTAATCCCGCAGCTGTCTGTCTCCTGGATCAGGAAATTGATGAGAAATTAATGCTCGGCATTGCAGCTGAAATGAATCTGTCCGAAACTGCATTTGTAAAAAAATTAAATGACCGGGAAGGTTTCAGTCTGAGATGGTTTACGCCAAGATCAGAAGTGGAGCTTTGCGGGCATGCAACTCTTTCTGCAGCTCATATTTTATGGCAGGAAAAGATCATTCCATCTGAGGATGAAGCAGTATTTTTTACTGTCTTTAAAGGAAAGCTAACGGCAAAGAAAACTGATGAGGGAATTGAACTGAATTTTCCCGTCAACATTCCGGCTGCTGCTGAACCTTTTGCCGAATTTGAATCTGCGCTTGGAGCTATACCTGTAAATCTTTCAATTACCGATAATCATTATCTTGCTGAAATTAATTCTGTGGAAGAATTAATAAATATAAAACCGGATTTTAAAGCACTGGAGAAACTTGATAAATACGGTACTATCATAACCACTGCATCTGATAATGAAAATTATGATTTTGTGTCAAGATTTTTTGCACCTGGCAAAGGCATTCCTGAAGATCCTGTAACCGGTTCGGCTCATTGCGTTCTGACCCCTTACTGGAGTAAAAAACTAAACAAAACTTCCCTAAGGGCTTTTCAGGCTTCAGAAAGAGGCGGATATCTGAATGTCAGACTAAATGATGACAGGGTTTTGATAACCGGAAATGCCGTAACAGTTTTAGCCGGTCAACTTTTTATTTAAGCATTAATAATAATTTTAAATGTTATCAATAATTAATAAACTGATTTTTTTAGCTTTATTCTTTCCCGGATTACTTTTTTCACAGATACGTAACGTTGAAATAACAACTCAGCTCAAAAAAAATTTTACTGATAAAGAAGGTAATCCTTTGACAGGCAAAGGCGTAACTATCGGTGATGTGGATTCCGGTATTGATATTTTTAATCCGATGTTTTTTTATCCTGACGGCGGAGAATTCAGCATAATCGACGTCGATAATAACGGCGTATTTACTCCCGGTAAAGATGTTGTCGATCTGAACGGCAACGGCAAAGCTGATAAGAATGAAATGCTGGGTTATATTGAAATGAGTAACGGAACTTATACCTTGCTGAGAATGGATCCGAAAGAATACAACTCAGATATGGATTTCCTGTTTCTTGATCTTAATGGAAACGGAATCAGAGATTACGGAACTGAAAACGGATTCACTGAAAATGATCCTACTTACGGCGAGCAGATTTTTATCTCAGAAGATTTAAACAAAAATAACATTCTCGATAAAGATGAAAAAGTTATTGCCTTAAAAACATCAAAAGTTAAAGCCATCAGGGAAAAGGACGGGACTGTCAGAAGACGGGGAATAGATCTGATCGAATATGCTGAAAGAGATTCTGCTTTCGGACACGGAACTTCTGTGGCAGGCATGCTGCTTGGCGGAACTCCCGGATTCCAGAAGATACACGGAATAGCTCCGGATGCTGAGATTGTTGTTGCTATAGTTGAATATGATTATACTCCGAGATTTGCAAAACACTTCCCTGATCTTGTCAGATTTATCAAAGATGAAAATGCGGACATACTTTTGTTTGAAGACGGAGAATGGGGATGGGAGTCGCTTGACGGATCGACCGAAGAAGAAATGCTCGTTAGTGAATATGCGCGTGAAGGCATGACAATTATAGGCGGTGCGGGAAATCTTGCCGGAAATAAAATGCACATAAAAGATACCCTGTCTTCAGGCGAAGAAAATACCTATTCCATTAAAGCCCCGATAACCGTAGAAGGGAAAAAGAATAACGGTGTATTCGTTTCTTTTCTCTGGAATAATTCAAAGTCAGATATAACCTTTGAAATTGAAACACCTGATAAAAAGATCACTCTGCCTTTTAATTCGGGCAGTGAATTCTTAAAAACAGGCGGCTACAATATTTTTTATTCCAAAGAAGTTACTTCAAAGGAAACCGCAAAAATGATGTTAGGTTTTTCGGGATCTGATTCCGGAGCAGTGAACGGAGAATGGAAGATTAAAATTAAACCTGATAATGATATAGTCATAGACGGTTTTGTTGTAGATGTATCCCAGTCGTGGGCAGGATCAACACATTGGACATCGACGGAATATATTACTGATGAATCAACCATTACATTCCCTTGTACAGCAGACAGCATCATTTCAGTCGGAGCTTATGCAGTGAATTACGGATGGAATGAAAAAGTGGGTGAACTTGCATCATACAGTCCAAGAGGGTATCTTGTTACCGGAAGACGAGGAATTGATATAACAGCTCCGGGACATTCAACTTTTTCCACCGGTCTTGGAAACAGTTATGTCATTTTCAGCGGAACGAGCGCTGCCGCACCCCACGTAACAGGAGCTGCTGCATTGATGCTTCAGTATGATCCGGCTCTTACCCATTCTCAGATAAAGGAAATTCTATTGAAGACTGCTACTGCAGATTCATTCACGGGAGATGTACCGAATGCTGACTGGGGTTATGGAAAACTCAATATTGAAAAAGCGATAAATTATCTGATCAATAATAATAATTAAAGCCGCGTAAAACTTTTTTTAACTTTTAACTATATTAACATATCATGCTGCAAAGAGATTACCTGATGAAACTGATAGAGACACTTTCAACTGTCATAGCAAGAGTTTTATTGAAAAAGGAAGTAAAGAATTATGAGGGTGCGGAAGAAGAGCTTGTAAGCGCCGCAAAGTCACTCGCCGGTCTTGATCTTAATCTGATTAAAATACTGAGCGCCGAAGATATAATAAGTCTTATGAAGACATCAGATATTTTCACCGGACGCTGTCTTATCTCTGCCGAATTATTGAGACAATATGGTGATCTGTTATCTGAAAAAGGTAAAGTTCAGGACAGTATAAATCTTTATATGAAATCTCTCTGGCTTTATCTTGAAGCCATTCTGACAAAAGAACTTCCGGAACCTGAGAATTTTTATGAGAGAGTGGACTTCATGATTAAGAGTCTTTCCCGGCTTGAATTTCCGGATCAGCTTAAACTTAAAGTTTTTGAGTATTATGAATATTCGGGAAAATATTCGAAAGCTGAAGATGTTTTGTTTGAACTTGTGGAATCAGATTATAATAATATTCATAACACAGGTAAACAATTCTACAGAAACCTTTATCTGAAAACAGATGATGAACTTACCAGAGGAAACTTCAGCCGGGATGAGATTGAGGACGGGCTTGAAGAGATTAATAATTTGTTGAGTTCAGATTAATAAAAATTTTTATTATAAATATAACTTAAAAATAAAACCAACATGAAAATAATAATTTTCTGTATAATCATTCTCTTATGCAGCACGGCAAATAATGCAAATGCGCAGGATGATACGATCACAACCGAAAGCGGACTCAAATATATTATTCTTGAAAAAGGTTCAGGCGAGATGGCAATAAAAGACATGACCGTGCAGGTGCATTATACAGGCTATCTTATTGACGGTAAAGTCTTTGATTCATCCGTTGAAAGAAATGAACCGATAGAGTTTGTTCTCGGACAGCAGCAGGTTATCAGAGGCTGGGATGAAGGCATAGCGCTGATGAGCGTAGGAGACAAATTCAGGCTTATAATTCCACCTGATCTCGCCTACGGTGACAAAGGCGCAGGCAATGTAATCCCGCCGAATGCAGTGCTGATCTTTGATACCGAACTGGTAAGCGTCTCCGAAACCAAGGAATCGATCATGGGGATTCTGATGGAATTAATAATGGCTAATGACATAGACGGCGCAATAAGTAAATACAATGAATTAAAAACAAATAGTCCTGATAAATATAACTTTAAGGAAAACCAGCTGAATGCTCTCGGATATCAGTTGCTGAATATCGGCAAGAACAAAGAGGCAATCGAGATCCTGAAGCTGAATGTTCAGTCATATCCGAATTCGTCAAATGTATATGACAGTCTGGGTGAAGCATATATGATCAACGGAGATACCAATGAAGCGATAGAGAATTATAAAAAGTCACTTGAATTGAATCCGGCGAATAAGAATGCTGAGGAGATGCTGAAGAAGCTTGGAAGCTAGTTTTAGGTATTAAGTATTAAGTATTAAGTATTAAGTATTAAGTATTAAGTATTAAGT
>CALMST010000262.1 GCA_937872315.1 uncultured Ignavibacteria bacterium
GAAATATCTTCTGCTAATGACATTATTGATGTCATATCCGGATATATTGAAGTAAAGAAAAAAGGTAAATCCTTTCTTGCTCTTTGCCCGTTTCATCCTGACAAGAATCCTTCACTTCACATATCGCAGGCTAAGCAGGTTTACCACTGTTTCTCATGTAAATCCAGCGGAAACGTCTATACTTTTGTTCAGAATTTTGAGAAGATTACTTTCATGGAAGCGGTTCAGAAACTTGCACTCAGAGCCGGCATTCAGCTTAATTATAATTCAAAAGATCCTGATCTTTCCAATGAACTTTCCAAATTATTTGAAATAAATAAATTAACTGCTAAATATTTTCACAGAAATATCCGTAACCTTAATGGCAGTGAAAAGGAATTCATAATGGGATATCTCGATGAAAGAAATATTGATACAAAACTGATTGAAAAATTCGGAATAGGATATTCTCACAAAAGCTGGGACAGCCTTATGAATTATTTTCTTGAAGATGGAATATTTTCTAAACCCGAGCTGGAACGCGCAGGAGTATTGGTCCATAAAGATGATGATAATAATGATAAGTATTATGACCGTTTCAGAGGCAGACTTATGTTTCCGATCTTCAGTGAAAATGATAAGGTCGTGGGTTTCGGAGGAAGAAAATTATTTGAGGATGATCAGGGAGGGAAATATATAAATTCTCCTGAGTCAAGAATATATAACAAAAGCAGGATCCTGTACGGTCTGAATTTCGCAAAGGAAAAAATAAGGTATTATGATTTTGTGATAATAGTCGAGGGATACATGGATCTTATCTCTCTGCATAAACATGAAATAGAAAATGTTGTAGCCTCAAGCGGAACAGCTTTGTCTGAAGAGCAGGTTAGTCTGATCTCCAGATACACAAAAAATATCTGCCTGTTATTTGATTCTGATCTGGCCGGAATCAAAGCAGCAAAAAGGGGTATTGAGATAATTCTTGAAGCAGGTCTTGATCTTTCAATCATATCTCTTCCGGACGGTGAAGATCCGGACAGCTTTTTAAATAAACACGGTAAAGCTGAATTTGAAAAATATGTTACAGGCAGACAATCAGTTATAAATTTCATATCCGGCCTTTACACAAAGGAAAACAAACTCAATACAGTCGAAGATAAAACAAATTTCATAAAAGAGATCATTGGATATATAGGAAAGATACATGATAAAATCAAACGGGTATTTTTTATAAAGGAAATTGCGGAATTATATTCTCTTTATGAATCCGATCTGAGAGATGAACTTGAAAAATCATTAAAGGAAAATAAACCTAAACCATTTGCCAGATCCTCTGTCATCATTCCTGAAAAAAAAGCCGCAAATGAAAACGGAAACCGGTTAAAGATCCTGCCTGAAGAGCATGAAATAATAGATCTGTTTATAAACGGAAATGATGAAGCATTAAACTATCTTGAAAATAACATGGAGACAGGATTCATCAGGAATCCTACCGTACTGATGATCATAGAATATTTTCTTGATGAATACATAAATTCCGGAAAGATCGAACTATCCAAAGCTCTTAATGATATTGAAAATGAAGATGCCAAGACACTTATAGCTACCATTTCAATATCCCGGCATGAAGCCAGTTTTTTTAAAGGTAATTCCAGTGATAATCTTTTGAATAAAGGCGTTGAAATGGAGTATAATCTGAAATATGCTAAAGATGTTATTAAGAAGATCCGGCTTCGTGAACTTGAAGAGAGCCGGCTTGTACTGAAAAAACATCCCGATAAATATCTTGAGGTTTTTGAGATCACGAAACAGATAAACGATTTAAAGAAAAAAACATAAATGTATTAAGTGTCAAGATTTTATTTTTATATTTTGAATATTGAATCCTGTCCTGTGTTTCTTCCGTTTAATTTCCTTTCATGTTTTTATTTTTTACAAAATAATTTAATTAAGTATTATGTTTACCATTGAACCCATAGCTATTGTAAGTAACAGCAGATCAACAGCAGATGATGACTTCTGGGGAAATATAGTTTCTGAAATTATCATAAATAAAAAAATTTCAGAAAAAAGCCTGATCGGGATAGATGAATTTTCTCATCTCGAGATAATTTTCTATTTTCATCTTGCCGATCCTTCAGGAATAAGCATATCTTCTTCACACCCGAGAGGAAAAAAAGATTTTCCCGAAACCGGAATTTTTTCACAGAGAAGAAAAGCAAGACCGAATTTACTCGGGACTACGATCGTAAAATTATTAAAGGTTGAAAAGAATATTCTGACCGTTGAAGGACTTGATGCTGTAAACGATACTCCCGTGATTGATATTAAACCTGTATTCAGGGAATTTCTTCCCGGGGAAGAGATCATTCAGCCTGCATGGGTTTCAGAATTAATGAAAGAATACTGGAAAAAGAAATAAAACAATTTTAATTTAAATGTATTGGATTTTAACATAATTCAGGCTCAATATGTAATTTAATAAAAGAGTGTTATCTTAAAATTTATTTGATTAATTTTGACAAACAAAAAATCAATGTCACAGTTAAAGAGAAGAGATGTCAGAATTAAAGTAATGCAGACTTTATATGCTCACGAAATGTCCAAAGAACCGATCAGTAAAGTAAAAGCTGATCACCTTTCAGAGGTCAAAGACAGAGAGAATTCTGAGTTTGCTGACAATCTCATCAGTTATGTTCTTCAAAATAAAGAGCTCCTGGATTCTTACATTCTGGATAAAGTTGTAAACTGGGAAATTGAAAGAATGGCTTTCGTGGATAAGATAGTTCTGCGGATGGGTGTAGCCGAGCTTCTGTACTTTCCGGATATTCCTCCAAAAGTTTCCATTAATGAAGCGATAGATATTTCCAAAGAATACTGCACAAGAAACAGCGGAAAATTTGTTAACGGAATTCTGGATGCCGTGCTTGATGAATTAAAAAAGGAAAATAAAATATCCAAAACCGGCAGAGGACTTATAAATGTTAAAAAGAAGAAATCCTCTTCTGCTGTCAGTAAAACTTAGTTAAGTATAATTGTATCGAAAGTCTTCAATTAATTTTAACCCGGACATTATTATACCTGAATGACATTTCAAAAAAATGACAAGAAAATAATAAATGCCTGGTGTATATATGACTGGTCAAACTCAGTATATTCACTCGTAATTACCTCCGCAATATTTCCGATTTATTTTCAGAACATCACTTCCTTAAAAGATACCAATGGTCAGGTTTTAAAAGATACTGTTTCCTTTTTTGGAATTGAAATAATAAACTCCGTACTCTATTCATATTCATTATCGTTTTCATTCTTACTGATCGCGCTGATAAGTCCTGTATTGTCTTCAATAGCCGACTATTCAGGAAGCAAAAAAATGTTTATGAGAATGTTCTGTTATTTAGGAGCGTTTTCATGCTCGGCATTATTTTTTTTTACGGAAGATACTCTGGAGTTATCAATGATACTTTTCATACTTGCCAGCATAGGATTCAGCGGAAGCATTGTTTTTTATAATGCATACCTGCCAGAAATAGCAACTGAAGATAAGTTTGATAAAATCAGCGCAAAAGGTTTCGCGCTTGGTTATACCGGGAGCGTTATACTATTAATATTCAATCTATCAATGATCCTGTTTCCGGAATTTTACGGATTGACATCCTCCGCACTTGCTACCCGGATATCCTTCCTTACAGTCGGACTCTGGTGGTTTGGATTTGCAGCTTATACTTTTCATTATTTGCCAAAAGATATTTATCATAAAAAACCAAAGGGAAATTATTTTTTGAACGGTTTCAGAGAGCTCAGGATTGTCCTCCGGGAGCTCAGGAATCAAAAGATACTGAAACAATTTTTACTTGCATTCTTTTTTTATAATATGGGAGTTCAGACAGTATTGTATCTCGCCACAATATTCGGGGATAAAGAGCTTGGTCTTTCGAGTGAATTACTGATAGCAACTATTCTTGTGCTTCAGCTTGTAGCTGTGGCAGGTTCTTATTTGTTTTCATTTATATCCGGAAAGACAGGCAACATATACGCGCTGATGATCTCTATATTCTTCTGGATCATAGTTTCAGTACTTGCATATTTCATTACTACGGCTGTTCAGTTTATTCTTGTTGCCGGTCTGGTAGGTCTTACAATGGGCGGCATTCAGTCTTTATCACGGTCAACTTATGCAAAGATCATTCCTGATGATACTACTGACCATGCTTCATATTTTAGCTTTTATGATGTATCGGAGAAGATATCCATTGTGATCGGAACTTTCCTGTATGGATTTATAAATCAGCTAACTGGTAACATGAGAGTAAGTTCTCTGGTTTTATCCGTATTTTTTATTTCGGGATTAATATTCTTAAGCAGGATACCTTCGAAAAAGATCTATTCGGTTAATGTTAAATCATAATATTTTTTTAAATAATATTAACTGAAGCTGAGCGCCTGATTCCGGAACAGCTATTTAACCGCAGATTAAAACGGATTTTCACAGCTCAGCAAAAAAAATTAATTTGTAAGTATATATAGCACTTGATAATTTGTTCTGATTCGTGGCAAAAAATGTATTGATCAATTTCTGTTGATCATAACCGGTAAATTATAATTATCGTTAATTTTAAAGATCAGTTAAAAAAAATATGTATTTGAAATTAGTTAAGTATAGTTTAAGTTTATTACTAACAGGTAAAATAAAAAGGAGAAAAATTTTTTGATGACAACAAATGAAACACCTGATAAACTGACAGAAGAATTTGAAAATCTTATACAGCTTTTGGATGACGAGGATGAAAATATTTACGGAAACATAAAACAAAGATTTCTATCACATGGCTTTCCTTCATCCCAATTTTTAAAAAATTATTCCGGCAGTGAAAATATTCTTATAAAGAAAAGAGCTTCAGAAATAATATCAATTATAAATTTTGAAGAGACCGAACAGAAATTCCTCAGGTTAATAAATAATGATGACCCGTATATTCTTGAAGAAGCAATTTTTCTTATTGCAACCCTTAACTACCCTTCATTGGATATTAATAAGTATATCTCTCAGCTTGATACCATGGCATCGGATCTGAAAAAAATATATTCGGAATCCGGAAGTTCAGAAAAGCTTAACACCCTGGAAAAGCTGAATATTATAAATGAATATCTTTTTTTTAAGAAAGGATTCCGTGGAAATGAAGAAAATTATTACGATCCGGATAACAGCTATATGAATAAAGTAATGGATGAAAAGAAAGGTATTCCTGTAACGTTGTCTATATTATACTTACTTGTTACAAGAAGGCTTGATCTGCCTGTTTACGGCTTAAGTCTGCCCGGACATTTCATCCTTAAATATTCAGATGAGAATGAAGAGTTTTTTATTGATCCGTTTAATAAGGGTATAATTATTTCCATAAAAGAAGCTCAAAAATTCATTAAGAATATTGGCATGACCGATGAAGAGTTTAAAGGAATTCCTTATCTGAAGAATTCAACTGACAGGGAAATTACTTTAAGAGTTATGAGAAACCTGTCCGAAATATATAAAAAAACAGGAGAATTGCTAAAGACGGAACAAATTGATAAGATCATGTCCTATTTTGTTTAAAATAATTATGCTGAAAAAAATCACACTTACCTTATCTTTAATACTTCTAATAAACCTGCAGGTATTTTCTCAGGATGAAATTGAGCTTGTCGAAAGCGTTCCGGCCGAAACTCTTCTTGAGCAATCATCTTTATCCCGGACACATGATGTCTGGCTGAAAATGATCAATGAAGCTAATGAAAGCATTCGTATTGAAACATTTTATTTTGCAGGGAAAAATGGTGAACCACTTGATGACATTATGCAGGCTCTTAAAGATGCAGCAAAAAGAGGAGTTATGATCGGCATTATCGTAGATTCCTCATTCTATTCAAGTAATGAAGAAACCACTATTGATGAACTGGAAGATATTGACAATATTTCCTTAGCTAAAATACCCATGGGCAGAATTGCCGGAGGAGTAATGCATGCTAAATTTTTAATAGTTGATAATGAAAATCTGTTCATCGGGAGTCAGAATATGGACTGGAGAGCAATCAAGCATATTCACGAAATTGGTGTCAGGATAAAGAATAAAGAACTGGCTCAGTCTTTTCTTGACGTTTTTAATACTGACTTGGAATACTGCTCAGGAGTGTTTAATAAAGAAATTTACAGCGGGTATTCCGGTTCCAATAATCATTTAATTTTAAATACTGATAATTACGGTAAAGTAACTGTCTATCCTGCATTCAGTCCTGTTAAACTAAACAATCAAAGTATGGATTCTGAAGAGACAGAACTTTTGAAAATCATTGAAAATTCAAAAGACAGTCTTCTGATTCAGATTTATTCATATTCATCAAAGGCAAAGAATGAAAATAATTATTATGATAAAATTGATAATGCTCTGAGAAGCGCGGCAGCTAAAGGCGTGAAAATAAAAATGATCATTCCCGACTGGGCAATAAAAGAAAGCTCTGTAAAGTTTATAAAAGATCTCTCAATTGTAGAAAATATAAATTTAAAGATCATAACTATCCCTCAATTCAGTGAAGGATTCATTCTATATGCAAGAGTGGATCACAGCAAATATTTCACTTCAGATAATAACATTTCATGGATAAGCACTTCAAACTGGGAAAGGAGTTATTTTTATAATTGCCGTAATGCAACACTCATTATTGATAATGAAAACATAACATCAGATCTAAGCAAAGTATTCAATAATATCTGGAATGGACCATATGCTGAAGAAATTGATGTAAACAAAGATTATCCGCCTGCTAAAAGAAACTAAACATCAATTTGTTTTTTTATAGCGGTCAAAATGAAATATGAATCTGCCTAAGCAAATATCTCTATCCCTAATTCTTAATTCCTAATAAAAAAGCCTGACTAACAAAATTAATCAGGCTTTAATAAAAGTATTTTTAACAATACAACTTGAACTCTAAACTTATAACAACTTGTAACAAATAGTTGTGCCCGGGATCGGAATCGAACCGATACTGCCCTTACAGGCAACAGGATTTTAAGTCCTGCGCGTCTACCAGTTCCGCCACCCGGGCTAACCGGAAACAACAAAATAGTATCTTTTACATTTATTTGCTACATAAAAATTAGTTTTTTAATCAATTACTTTATTAACTTTGGTATACCAAAAGTCCGTAACTTTTATTATTTTTCTAAAAGTAAATATTTGTAAGATAGTTTTTAAGTGTTAGGTATATACTTTATTTATTGACAATAGAGTTTATAATAAATAACTTAATAAAACAAATCATACAGAAACAATTAATTCACTAATTAACTAATCAAAAGGAGAAAAAAATGAAATCAAAGTTATTGATTTATGT
>CALMST010000263.1 GCA_937872315.1 uncultured Ignavibacteria bacterium
TCCACTTATTATCCAAACCGGATCTTTCGATATCGAAACCGGAGTTGTTTAATTCACTCGAAGTCTGCCATGAGAGTGAAACATTATTTTCAGTAACAATTGAATTAAATGAAACAAGTTCGATCGGAAGGAGCTCATTAATTTGCGCAAATTCAATAGCAAGAGGAGAACCGAAAAGCGGACCCGGAGTAATTAAATTTCCGTTTGGATCTGTATATCTGTATTGAAGCGCGATATTACCGGCTGAATTCTGAATCCCAATGGTATTTTGTTTAAGAGATCCGTTATAATAATTATTCAGGAAAGTAGATCCGCTTCTAGAGTTGTCAAACTGGACTTTTATCTTACTGTTTTGCGTAGAGCAATCCTGTTTTAACTCAAGTATTACCTGGTATGAGACATAATCATAAGCATTAATCTGGGTATTGTAAATCGGAACTTTGTCATAAGTAACAATGAATTTATCTGAGGTGACTTTATATTTTAAATTTCTACCAACGATCTCAGGATCAAAAAAATTACACCATATCCAGAATGGAAATATTGCAGGTTTAGGAGCTGATACAGATGGTATGGAAACCGGAAATGGAATATTCATTCCGGAAACAGAACCGCCTAATCCAATAATTCCGTTTGTTGCAATTACTATTGTATCATAACATGTTCCAAAAAATCTGAATTTATTGCCATTAGGTAAAACATCGGGTAATCTGAAACAGCCGCTGAAATAAAAACTATTGTAATCCGTGAAAGGTACAATTACATTACCTCCTGAAATAAGTGTTACACTTCCCGTAGTATCTTCCCAATTAAAGACAGGCTGCTCGGGAATGCAATCCGCATTTGCAGAAGAATTAAGAAAATAATAGTTGCTGATATCTGAATAACCATAATTAGGGTTAGGATTAGCTCTGAATTCTGAATAGGAAGTATCGTTTGAATAATTTGAGTCAGAGCTTAAAGAACTCCATGATCTGACTTTGTAAATTCCCGGTTGATCATATGGAATTGAATAAGGAGTGAAATTAACTGTTTTAGATTGATTTAACTCTAATGTGATCTGCTTTGTGTCTAAATAGACAACAGAGCCGTAAAAGCTTATCTCATAATTTACATTAAATAAATTCGGTTGTGCATTTGTACCGAAATTCAGCACAGAAGACTTCGGATTAAATGTTATATTATCACAATATAAATTTCTTACTTCACCCGGGAAGGGCTCAATGATAACAGTAACTCCAACATCATTTGAGATAGCGTTTATAATTTCTGTAAGCGGTCTTCTCCAGTAGGATTCAGGATTTCCCATACGGGCATAAAAGTATCCGCCCGATACCGATAAATTACTGACATTATAAATATTCTCTGAAGAAATGCCTTCATTATTGACCAAAGTCCAGTTTTCACCATTATTGGCAGAATACGAAAAATTATTGAAACCTCCTGTTATAATATTATTTCCTGAAGAAACTATTGCAGTGAGATTTGCACCTTCTATACTGTCTTTACTATAAACGACCGTCCAGTTTGCGCCGTTGTTTGATGAACGGTAAACTGAATCTCTAGCTACAGCAAATATATATTGACCATTGCATGTGATATCTGAAATAAAATAATTTAATCCGGCATTACTCCAGTTATAACCATTATTGGATGAGAAATACAAACCTGAATTCGCCCCAATATATAATTTCGAATCAAAAGAAATCATTTTTCTCATATTATTTATCTGCATTCCGGTATTTATAGAAGTCCAGTTAAGACCATAGTTTGACGTTCTGTAAATCATCCCGTTACCGGCTCCTGAAAATAAGTATTGAGAATTGCTTGTCATCACTTTCAGACTTGGAATATCTAATCCGGTTGCACATGATTGCCAGTTACTGCCGTTGTCAGATGAACGATATACTCCTATCTGAGAATAACCATTAAATATAAAATTATCTTTTACAGCAAAAGCATTAGATCCTGCAGGTAAATTGTTATCAAAAAATTCCCAGCTGTCTCCATTATCTGATGATCTCAAAATCCCGCTATTAAAATTGGCAAAAATAAACTGATTGTTAGAAATAATATCACCATATGCATCATAGCTGTAAAATTTTGCATTCAGATTATTCCATTGAGATCCATTATTTGTTGAATAATATATTCCTCCAAGTCCCATTCCGGCAAAAATTGCATTATTAGTTATAATCAGATCTGATACTTTCAGACGATAAAGTCCGTTATTAACTTCAGTCCAGTTTTCACCATTATCAGTTGAAATGAACACACCTCCACCCATAGTGGATGCAAATAAGTTTGAGCCGGAAGATTTTACAGATGAAACTGAAAGATTTGTTAAACCACTATTTGCATATTCCCAACTGATACCGTTATTACTTGATCTTATTATACCGTGAAAATCGGTGGATACAAATAAATATGATCCATTATTTATTATGTTATTGAATGATACTGTTGGATTATCGAATACTGTTATCCAGCTATTACCGGAAGAATCGCTCCGGAATATCTCCTTGTAAAAATTTATAGCAAAAACATATTCCCCGCTAAATGCAAAACCTATTATACCGGAATAAATAGTAATATCGTTGTTTACATCTATCCAGGTATTCCCAAAATTAGTGGATTTATAAATTCCGGAAGCATCCACACCGCAATACAGAACATTATTATTGTTTTCCAAAGTGTTTATTGGTGCAGATGTTGGAGGTAATCCGTTCCAAACTCCTTCCCAATGAATACCATCATTTGAACTCCTATATAAAATAGCATCGTAAGTTCCCCTGAATATATAATTATCGAATGTTTTAATATAAGTAGTTCCAAGATCATACCAAGACCCAACAACATTCCAGTTTAATCCTTCAGTTGTGGACATAATAATTTTAGAATAATAATTATTGTCTTCATACAGACCTAAAAATAAATTATTTCCTGCTGAAGAAGAGATCCTGTAGTTTGCTCCAAATGGTCCAATTTGTTCCCACTGAGCTTCTGAAGTGTTAAAATTGATAATCACACCAAATGATAACAGTAATAATATAAATTTTAAGCTTTTCATATCTGATTAAAATAAAATTGATAAAATTTGTTAAAACTTATGAAACAGAAACATTTATACTCATTAAGTTAAATCAGAAAAGATCTAAATAACAGGACGGTGGTCATAAAAGAAAATGATTAATGTCATAGAATATTCCAAACAGCAAAAAACACAAAATTAATTAAGTGAATTTTAGAATGTTGAATAAGTAATAATATTGTTTTAAATTTATAATACCTCAAAAAAAAATCCCCAAAATTTTTTTAATCAATGAAAATGGAATATGAAAATTCAATTTTATATTCTGCTATTGATGTTTTGCATAGCGGGATTTTTATCTTCAGGCAATCTAAATGCCACGGTATATTATATTTCCTCGTCAGGGAATGATCTGAATACGGGAACAAGCCCATCAGATCCATGGCAGACCATTGCAAGGGCAAATACTGCTTTGGCTTCAGCTTTGCCGGGTGATCAGTTTTTGTTTAACAAAGGTGATACATTTTATGGAACAGTAATATTATCAAAATCCGGCGCTTTGGGAAATGAGATAGTAATAGGAAGTTATGGGTCCGGTGATTTGCCGATTATTACTGGTAAAAAACTTATTACAGGGTGGACCCACTATTCCGGAAATATATACAGAGCTCCGGTTTTGGACTCAATATTTCATATGTATATAGGAAATCAGTTGGTTAATATTGCCAGATATCCTAACTCAGGTTTTTTAAAAGTCAATAGTATTTCCGGGAATACTGCTGTTTATTCATCCTCTTTAAATCAATCATCGGGTTACTGGAACGGTGCAAATATAAGACTTAGGACAAAAAACTGGTGTTATGAAACAAAGATAGTTTCCAGTTTCAGCGGAGGTGTTATTGTATTCAATTCGGGTACACAATACACGACAGCTGCTAATTACGGGTTTTATCTGGATAACAAATTAAACATGCTGGATGTTCAAAATGAGTGGTTTCGGGATTATGCGGGTGGATATGTTTATTTGTATGCACCGGGAGGAGTGAATCCAAACAGCATTAATGTTGAAGGAGTAGTGGGTAGAGACGGAATTTATGTGGATCTGGGTAAGCAATATTTTAATATACAGAATATCAATTTTACAGGTTTTGGAGGTATGGGAATTTATGCATATACAAGTCATTTTGTTACCATAACAAATTGTGAATTCCGACAGACCACAAACAATGGTATAAGAATAAACGGTACAAATCATAAAATTAATAATAATTTTTTCGAAGATAATCTGAACAATGCAATTTACGGCATTATTACCGGAGGGGAAATTAAAAATAACAATATTAACAGAACAGGGTTATTCCCAGGATACGGTACAAACGGAAGAGGTTATCTTGGATTAAATGTTCATGTTGCGGTGAACCTAAAAATTGAAAATAACATAATTGACAGTACGGGATATTCCGCAATGAGTGTTGGAAAAAATGCATTGATTAAAAATAATTTTATAAATTATTCCCTGCTTAAACTTAATGATGGTGGGGGTATAGATATTGCAGATTCTGATACAATGAAAATTACAGGTAATGTTATACTTAACTCTATAGGCAATACCGAATCCAGCGGCAACCCGGCATTGTTTGGATCCGGAATATATATAAATGCCGGCTCAGTTAAAAATACAGTAATTGAAAATAATACTTCTGCATTCAACACTTATTGCGGAATTTATATTGATCACAAAGGCAGTCCAATTAATAATGTAATCACAGGTAATACATGCTACAATAATTTATCTATTCAGATCCTTTTTGCTGATTTCTCAACTTCTACCAATATTCCGGTATATAATACAATAGTAAAAAATAATATTCTGTATTCTCTTTCATCATCACAATACTGTATGCTTCAGAGAACATATACAGGTAATACTTATAATGATTATGGTACATTTGACAGCAACTATTATTGTAATCCGTACAGTGAATATTCTATTGGCAAATTTAAATATCCCGTATATGCTGAAAATGTTTATTCTCTGGAAGGCTGGCAAAATTCTTCCGGTAAAGATCCAAATTCAAAAGCAAGTTTATTTACTTTTAATCAATTCGGGATAACTGATACACTAAGTGATAACATGATCGCAAATTCAACTTTTGATACTACGATCACTCCCTGGATAAGCTGGCCTTCAGGCGCATCAGTCTCTTGGTCAGATAATCAGGCTCTTTCTTCAGGAAGTATTAAATTAAAATGGACAGGTGTGGGTAATTCGATCGGTCTTGCGCTGAGCAACAGATATTCTATTACAACGGGCAGTTACTATCTTGTAAATTTAAGTTCGGCTGGACATAATAGCGGTACTTTCAGTGTGTGGGGGCTATCTTCTTTATCTTCAAATACTTTTTCATTTCCACAAACTTTTTTCGCTTACGATACTGTAAGGAATGATTATTCTTTTACATACAAAGCTGATATCACTGACCCGCAGGCTTATATGTCCATAGGATTATCCTTACCTGATACTGTAACATATGTGGATGATTTAAGTATGGTGAAAGTAAATGTGGAGAAAATTGATTCCACTAAGCTTTCAAAATTATTCTTTAATGAAAAAAGTCTACCAGAAAATCAACCTTTGAATGGAATTAATTACAAGGATATTGATGGAAATCCTGTTTCAGGAAGTATTTATCTGGGACCATATTCATCAAAAATACTGATCAATGAAAATTATATCCCTTCAAGAAAATTGAATCTCAAAGTGCTGATTGAAGGATTGTACAAAAATTCTATGAATATAATGATAAGTGATACCGTGAAAGTGGAGATCAGAAATCCCACTTCGCCATTTAATCTGGTTGACTCAAAGAGTGTATTGTTAGATTCTGCCGGGAATGGTGTATTTGATTTCTTTAATCCTTTTAATTCAATGGAATATTATCTGTGCATTAAGCACAGAAACGCACTGGAAACGTGGAGTGCGTTAACTGTCAGCTTTGTTAATAATATTTTGAATTATGATTTTACTATGTCTGCCGGACAGGCGTTTGGAAGTAATCAGATACTCATCGGAAACAAGTATTGCATTTATAGCGGAGATATTGATCAGAATAATGAGGTAGAGCTTTCCGATGTAATTTCGGTTTTTAATAGCGCCGGTGATTTTAGTACCGGATATGTGAAAGAAGACATAACCGGAGACGGTGTTGTGGATTTAACCGATGTAAACTATACTAAAAACAATGCTAGCTTTTTTGTATCATCATTAAAGCCTTAGCAAGCATATTTTTCATGTTAGATTATTCTCCATCAGCACAAGTAACTATGAAAGTTTATAATTGCAGTTTTTTAAAAAAAATTGAGATAATTAAAAAAACATTATGATTTAAATTTAAAAATGCGGTTCAATTTTATATCTTAATGAAATTTTTTAGAATATAATTAAGATTCTTGAAACGATTAAAATTTATACTTTACTTTGTTATCATTATAACTATACCCTTGAAAGTTTTTTCTGATACTTATTATATATCAAATTCAGGAAATGATAAAAACAATGGTTTATCGCCTGTTTATCCATGGAGAAATATTTCCAAACTTAATTCAGTTATCCCTAAGCTTAAACCCGGTGATGTTGTACTTTTTGAAAGAAATGGTTTTTTTGCAGGACAGATCAATTTAGTAACAAGCGGAAACAAATCTGCTCCTATAATTTTTGGAGCTTATGGGAATGGTAAAAATCCTGTCATCAGCGGGTCAGTCAGGATAAAAAACTGGAGTCTGCATAAAGGAAATATTTATAAAGCATCGACAGATACAGTGGTTACTAATCTATTTGTAAATGAAGATCAAATGATATTAGCCAGGTATCCTAACTCAGGCTTTCTGAAAATTAAAGGAACTATCAAAAATTCCAATGAAATTTTTGTGGATAACAACCTGAAACAAAAAAAAGATTTCTGGAAAGGATCTGTGGCAAGGATAAGAACTATTAACTGGGCTTATGAATATTCAGTGATAAAGAGTTTCTCAAACGGAACAATTACTTTGTCCAATCCAACTGTTTATCCAATTCAGAAAAACTGGGGGTATTATCTGGACAACAATTTAAGTATGCTTGATACTATAAATGAGTGGTATTTTAGTAAAGGAAACTCTTCCGGAACTATTTACCTTTATCCTCCTCGGGGACAAAATCCTGAAAATTTATTTATTGAAGGAAGTATTATATCGTATGGCTTTTATTCCTCAAAAAATCTATCTAACATTATCATTAGAGACCTTCATATTCAGAATCAGAATGTCACCGGGATATGGCTTATCGGAAAAAGTTCTGATATAAAAATTATAAACTGTACTTTCAGCGGACAGAATCATTGTGGAATAAATTTTCTGAATTCTTCCGGTAAAATCCTCATAAATAACTGCAGATTTTTTAATATTAACGGAAAAGCAATTTACTTATTAAATTCTTCCGATAATATCATTTCAAATAATGTTATTGACAAAATAGGAATAATACCCGGATATGGAACGACCGGAGATGCTTTTTCTCAATCTGCTATGCTGGTGATCGGAAACAATTGTAATATCAGCGGAAATAATATAAGCAATGTTGGACATAATGGTATCAATTGCATTGGAAGTGGGAATATTATTGAAAAGAATGTTCTGAAAAATATTCTTTTGCAGCTTAATGACGGAGGTGCAATTAAAAGTTATGGACAAAAATCAACAAAGTCTGTCTGGAAACATAATTTTATATTTAATGTTGTTGGAAATATGGAAACAGCGGATGAACAGAACAATCAAAACTTTTCCATAGGCTTATACCTTGATGAACTCTCTAATAATCTGACTGTCTCAAATAATACAATTGAAGGATCAAGGTTTTCTGCTATAGGTACAAATTCAGGTTTTGATAATAATTTTGAAAATAATATTTGTTATAACAATGAAGTGGGAATGATGTTTTATCAGAAATCGATCAACTGTAAAAACAATATTTTTAAAGGTAATTTGATTTTCGGAATAAACGCCGATCAGAAATCCATTGAGAATATTTATTATCATGGTAAAAATATTCCGGGTATATTCGGATCAAATATATATTTTAATTCTAAAGGTTATAATGTCTTCAGAATATTGGATGTGTCTGTTATAACAGATTATAATTTTGAAAAATGGAAAGAATATGTTAATTCTGATTATGACTCGAAGTTGATTGTTCCTGAAAATAAAAGTTATTCAAAGCTTTATTGCAATATGTCGGATGATACAGTAACTATTATTCTGGGTAAGAAATACAATTACCAAAATGTTAATCTAAAAAATATTTACGGATCCATTATTTTAAATCCCTGGACATCAGATATCCTTATTTCAGAAGCATTTTCAGAAAATCTACCTGAAATAAACATTGCATTAAATCAATTACTTTTTGAAAAGACAAATGAAAGTGAAGATCCCGGAAATCTTTGGTTTAACCTGATTGGAAAGAATTTGAAAAATGAAGTTGTAATAACTGCTCCGGAAGGATTTATGATAAGTCTTAAGAATGATGAAAATTATTCAAAATCTTTAACTTTACAACCTCGTAGCAATAATCTGGATAATATAATTTTTGTTAAGTTCCTGCCTGAAAGAAAAACTGGTTATTATGATTTTATTACATTTAAATCCGGGGAATTATCAGGTCAATTCAAAGTTAAAGGTATCCCGAATTAACCAGAATTGTTATTCCCAGTTATCTGAACTTCTGAAAAATCCATCACGTTTGACAAAACAAACATCTGTCTGAGCTAATGAATTATCACTCGGTCTTCTTAAAAAACCCGTGAAATCATACACTTCGTATCCTCTTTCTGCCATAAAAATTACTACTTCAGAGAATATAGGAATACCTTTTAAAAATTCAAAAAATGAAATCTCAATAAAGAAAACTTCTGATTTACCAAACAAAGAAGTAGCTCCTTTTAACGCTTCAAGTTCAAAACCTTGAATATCCAATTTGACAATGTCTGGAATTTCAATTTCTTTGTTGTTGATAAGAGAATCAATAGTGATAATTTCAATTTCCCTTTGCTTGTTAACGGATTTAAAATAATCGTTTTTATCCTGTAAAAAATTTGCTCCTTCTAAAACACCTCCTACAGTTAAAGGTAATGTTTGATTTAATGCACCGGCACCTTTCAGAAAATATTTTGAGCCGGGATAATCAATGCAGAATTGCCTCAACTTATCTTCCATTTCCTCTAACGGTTCAATAAGAAAAGCTTTTGATTCCGGGAAAACATCCATAGCAATTCTGATCCAACTTGCTGTGTGAGCGCCAACATCCAAAATATATTTGCACTGGAATCCTTTACTTTTCAGATCATGAAATAATAGCTTGAAATCCCCGGCAGGACTGTATACATCAATTTTATGTCTTTCAGCAATATTTGTTTTCGTGTTTTTTAAATTTAATGATCTTTTGATTTTTTTATTTACCCTTTTCGAAACAGATTTTATTTTTGTGAATATTTTCAAATTACCGGGTTAAAATTACATTAAAATATATAAAAAAGGATAAATTCTGTGGTAGTAATTTTTTATGTTTAACTAATCTTGTGGTGAATTTTTTTCTTCTGAAACACATCATTCACATTTTTAAAAATATTTTCTTTATCAATATCATATCTCTCGTAATCTTCATCAGTAATGTATTTTTCCCTTGTCCACTTTGATATAAATGCATTAATCTCATCTTCTGAATAGAAATGCCTTACTAATTTCGAAATGTTTTCCGAACTGTATATGTCTTTAGCGTACAGTTCCTTTAATGTAAATTTTTCCTTTATAAATTTGTATACATTTGAATAATATTTATCATCACCTACGTTATCTTTTATCATTTCTATATCTTCAATTCCAATAAAATCTTTAATGGCATTCTTTAGTGATTTATTTAAATTTTCAGTTCTTATAATTAATAAGTTAACATTGTCCTTCTTAATGATGCTATAGCCTTTTGATGTGTCAAAAGAATGATCAAGTACATTGATTCCAAAAACAGTTTTAAGCTCTTCTTCAAACCATTTTTCCACATACATTATATGTTTGAAACATGCACTGTGAAACAATTCAGAAAATTCTTCAAATGTAGCATTTAGATTTCCGTCTTTAATCAGTTCAGGATAAGATTTATCTATTGAACCTGAATCAATTAATTCGAAAAACATTGAAAGGGAAATGGCAAAAGGATCTCTTACCAATGTAATGATGTTCCAGCTGAATTCATCAAAATTCTCCCGAATGAAATGACCAAGCTTATCATTAAAGGATACTATATCCTGTGTAGATTTAAATGAAGACTTTTTTGATTCTTCTTCAATTTGCTGATCGGATTTTGGCGCAAGTAGATGAGCGTGGTATATGGAAAAGGGTATGTCTTCAATATTATATAGGGATTCCACAACAGTTTTTGAACCAACTTTACCAATAATATATACAATAATTGGATGGTGTTCTTTATCTATAATAATATCGCCGTAATATGGTGAATAATCTTTCATTAGTTATCCTGGTTTATTTTAATAAAAAATATTTGATCAAATTATCATCCCCGCCGCTACAGTCTCTTTTGTGCCTTCATCTATCAATATAAGACTTCCGGTATTTCTGTTCTTACTGTAGCTGTCGTAAAACAAAGGCAGTGTTGTCCTTAATCTTATCCTTGCTATGTCATTCATACCAATGTCTTTATCCTCTTCAAGTCTGTGCAGTGTATTGATATCGATCTTGTAATTGATCTCTTTTATGATCGCCTTAACATCTTTTGTTGTATGCATCAGTAAATACTTTGTATTCTGATTCAGCGGCTTGCTGTTCAGCCAGCAGATAATGACTTCAATGTCCTGACCTGTCTTTGGCTGATTATGCACTCGTACGATCATATCACCCCTGCTTATATCTATTTCATCCTCCAGAGTAATCGTCACGGACATCGGCGCAAATGCTTCATCTATTTTTCCGTCAAAAGTATCAATGGATTTTATTCTTGATGAAAATCCCGATGGCAAAACACATACTTCATCTCCGGGTTTGAATACTCCGCTTGCAATCCTTCCTGCATATCCTCGGTAATCATGATGATCGTCAGACTGCGGTCGGATCACATACTGAACCGGAAAGCGGCAGTCTATGTGATTGTTGTCACTGCCGATATGGACATTCTCAAGAAGGTATAGCAAAGTAGAACCTTCATACCAGTCCATGTTCTCAGATCTTTCAACCACATTGTCTCCTTTTAGTGCGCTGATAGGCAGGAAATGTATGTCCCTGACTTCAAGCTTGGACGCAAATGTTTTATAATCACTTACTATCTTATCATAAACTTCCTGACTATAATCCACAAGATCCATTTTATTTACGCATATTACAATATGGTTAATTTTTAAAAGGGAAGCGATCAGTGAATGTCTGCATGTCTGCTCAACTACCCCGTGTCTTGCATCTACAAGTATTATCGCAAGATTAGCGGTTGAAGCGCCGGTAACCATATTCCTTGTGTATTGAATATGACCCGGAGTATCAGCAATTATAAACTTTCTTTTTGGAGTTGCAAAATATCTGTAAGCTACATCGATCGTTATGCTTTGCTCCCGCTCCGCTCTAAGTCCGTCTGTAAATAAAGAAAGATCAAGATAATCAAAACCCCTGCTTTCGCTTGTCTTCTTTACGGATTCCAGCTGATCCTCAAATATTGCCTTGGAATCATAAAGCAATCTTCCGATCAATGTACTCTTTCCGTCATCTACACTGCCGGCAGTGGTGAATCTTAGGAGCTCGTTAGCCTTATAGTTTAACATTTATTTGTAAATTTATTAGATTTGGAAATTGGAATTTTGGATTTGGAATTGTTAAGATTTCTCTTGGAAGTTTTTCCAATTGCTGTGAAAATAGCAGTCAGTTCAAAAGATTCTTTTAATAATTCCATTAATCTATTTTCCTCCATAAGTTGTGATTCTTTTATCAATTCTATCCAATATATAGATTCGTCGGCTTCTTCTTCAACAATTCTGATCATTGAAATAAACTCTGTAGTTGATCTTGATCGACAGGCGGCTCTGTAGTTAGCACCTATTGATGTCGCGGATCTAAGTAATTGATTTCCTAAAACGTAGCTGATTTTATTGTTGGGTAAATGTTTTATCAAATTTATTACTCTTAAAGAAAATTTTTTAGTTCTTAATTTCAATTCATCGGAAGTCATAATAGTTATTTTATATTAATAAAAATCGTATCAATATAAAATTTAAATCTAAGATCAAAAATCCAAAATCAAAAAAAATTCCAAATCCAAAATTCCAAATCCCAAATTAGAAATAGCCTTCTTTCTTCCTGTCTTCCATCGCCGAATCCGATCTCTTATCATCCTCACGTGTGCCTCTTTCAGTCTGCCTTGTAGCCGCAACTTCCGAAATTATCTCTTCAACTGTATTCGCAGTTGATAAAACAGCTCCTGTACATGTCATGTCTCCTATTGTTCGG
This sequence comes from uncultured Ignavibacteria bacterium, assembly GCA_937872315.1. Taxonomy (GTDB): domain Bacteria; phylum Bacteroidota; class Ignavibacteria; order Tepidaquicellales; family Tepidaquicellaceae; genus JAGPCH01. The sequence continues at coordinate 12,566 of CALMST010000263.1, forward strand.
AATCTTACCTGAAGCATTTCCGGCTTTTCTGTATCCCTGAGGTTTAAATAATCTGAATGCGCAAGTAAAGTCCCGTTTCTTCTGATGCATAATCTTTCATGAGTAAAATAAAGACTGGGAAGTTCAATTTTTTCCATATGCAGATACTGCCAGACATCCATTTCTGTCCAGTTACTGATAGGGAATACTCTGAAATGTTCACCGGGATTCTTTTTTCCGTTTAAAAGATTCCATAATTCCGGTCTCTGGTTCTTAGGATCCCATTGTCCAAATTCATCTCTGTGTGAAAAGAATCTCTCTTTTGCGCGTGCTTTCTCTTCATCTCTTCTTGCTCCACCCATTGCAGCATCTATTTTATGTTCTTCAAGTGTATCCAGAAGTGTAACTGTCTGCAGCAGATTTCTGCTTGCATTAAAACCTTTCTCCTCAGTTGCCTTGCCGCTGTCAATAGATTCCTGTACCAGCCCGACAATAATATTTACATTAATTTCCTTTACAAGATTATCCCTGTAAATAAGTGTTTCCTCGAAATTGTGTCCGGTATCAATGTGTATAAGCGGAAAAGGTATCTTTGCCGGATAAAATGCCTTCCGCGCAAGATGAGTCATAATTATTGAATCCTTGCCTCCCGAGAAAAGCAACGCCGGTCTCTGAAACTGCGCGGCAACTTCACGGATTATAAAAATTGATTCGGCTTCCAGTTCTTTTATATAATTTAAATTGTATGTTTCCATTAAGTTTGAATATTACTTTTCTTATTTATTAATTCTGAGTTTTGGTTCTATATACTTGTATATTTTTTCTATGCAATCGTCAATATTCAATTCTGAAGTATCAACTGTAATTTCCGGATTTTCAGGTTCTTCGTAAGGTGAATCGATCCCTGTAAAATTTATTATCTTACCTTCTCGGGCTTTGGAATAGAGCCCTTTTACATCTCTTTCTTCACAGGTACTTAAATCACATTTGACATATATCTCAATAAATTGCCCATCATTTAATAATTGTCTTACTGTGTTCCGGTCTTCCTTAAAGGGAGAAATGAAAGCTGTTAAAACAACTAGGCCGGCATCAGTCATTAATTTTGCAACTTCTCCTATCCTTCTGATATTTTCCACACGACCTGCTTCACTGAAATCCAGATCTTTATTTAATCCGCTTCTGATGTTATCTCCGTCTAGAATATAAGTAAGAATTCCTCTTGTATGGAGCACCTGCTCGAGCTTGTTTGCAAGAGTAGATTTACCCGAACCGGATAAACCAGTGAACCAGATAAGAAGTGAACTATTTCCTGTTAATTTATTCCTTTCAGTTTTGGAGATCGTATGTAAATGGGGGACTATATTACTTTCGGTCATAAAAAGTTAATACTGGAATAAAGCTGAATTGATTAAATTTTGGTATGTGCAAAGATAAAGTTATTATGGTTTTATTACAATGTATGTTTTTAGATATTTTTGGATTAAACAAGGGGACATCGTCTGAGGTAACCCTGACCCCCGATCCCTCTCTTTAGATGAAGCGCAATTGGGAGAAAGGTATTTTGCTTTTCTTTATATCCAATCATTATCCCGGAAAAATCACCGGAGTCTCTGCTGGAGAATAAAACCGAAATCCCGAAGAGATGACATTATTTGCTTGCCAATAATATCATCCCTTCGGGATTATTATAAGGGTCGATGCTTTCTCCATTAAATGAATTTTTCACCTCATTCCCAAGCCCCTGCTTGTGAATGTATAATCATTTTCAGTTATTGCTTCCCAAGCAGGCACTTTGTCTGAAAACGTTAGGTTTGCCTCTAAGTCTCAAAGTCTCCAGGATAAAAACCTTCAAAATGTTCTTCTTTAAGCCTTCGAGTCTCGTATGTTTGGTTTAAATTTTTTTTAAGTAAAAAAGTAAGTAATA
>CALMST010000264.1 GCA_937872315.1 uncultured Ignavibacteria bacterium
TTTTTCATGGGACAAAAATCTCAGGACAAACCTGAGAAATGGAGTCAAAATCCATTGCAAACCGGGGTCTATGATCCCAGTGTAATATCCAAAGCTCCGCTTCCACAGGAATATGATTATTATAATCCTGATGCCGGCGTGGTTTATTACAATTCACCAAACGGAGTTTCCGCGGTTAATCCTAATTTCAGGGTCTTACCAAGGACAGGAAGTTATCAGAGTGAGGTTATAATCACAAGACATCCAACCAATCCTTTGATCATGTATGGTTCCTCCAACGCTTTCAATAATACAGGTTCCCTGTTTATCAGCGAAGGTGTTTATGTAACTACAAACGGCGGAACCAACTGGTTTGGTTCTGATACAATGAAACTTGCAGGCGGTTCGCCTGTGCCTAATCAGGGCGGTGATCCGGGAATTGCTATCGATAAAAACGGTAATTTGATCCAGACACATCTTGGATTTTCAACTTCAGGTATGTTTGGTAATTATTCCACTGATAACGGAATTTCATGGTCATCTAATTATACGATTGCTACCGGTTCTCAGGATAAAAACCTGGCAGCTACGGACGATGCTCCCGGAAGTCCTTATTTCGGAAGAACTTATGTAGTCTGGTCACTTTTTACAGCTTCAAATCCTCCTATTGCCGTATCTTACACGACAAACGGCGGTATGAGCTGGTCCGCTCCTTTTACTATCAATTCCCCTCCTTCAGGTCATTACTCGCAGGGTTGTGATGTAAGAGTCGGACCTAATGGAGATGTCTATGTAGTATGGGCTGCTCCTGTTTCCGCATCACCTTTTACTGAAGACTTTGCCGGATTCGCTAAATCAACAAACGGCGGAGTAACTTGGACAGTTACTGAAAATGCTTATGATATGAATGGAATCAGAGGTACATTCCCCTCAAAATCCAATATCAGAGTCAATGGTTTTACAAGATTAGATGTTGACAAAAGCGGTGGAACCAGAAACGGATGGATCTACATTGTATCTTCGGAAAAAAATCTTGCACCGGCAGGATCTGATCCGGATGTAGTGCTTCACAGATCTACTGATGGCGGTGCTACCTGGTCAGCAGGTGTAAGAGTTAATCAGGATCCTTTAAATAACGGAAAATATCAGTTCTTCCCTGCTATAAGAGTGGACGAATCAGGCGGTGTTAATATTGTTTATTATGATGACAGAAATACTGCTTCAGATTCATGCGAAATTTTTATGTCAAGATCCATTGACGGCGGAGTTACTTTTTCTGATGTGCTTGTTAGTGATCACAGATTTAAACCGAAATCTATCGGCTTAAGCGGAATAGCTACAGGTTATATGGGTGATTATATCGGAGTTACATCAGGTAACAATAAGATCTGGCCTTTATGGATGGATGATGTTACCGGTATTTCACAGGCATGGACTACTTCGATTGATCTTGGTCCCGGTATTACTCATACCCCGCTTGCAAACACAGAACAATTATCCGGAAATTATGCCGTTAACTGCGTGATCACTCCTTCAGGTTCTAATATTGATCCTGCAAAAACAAAATTATTCTGGTCAAGAAATAATGTCAATATTACTGACAGTCTTCTCATGACCAATTCAAGCGGTAACAACTGGACAGCTAATATTCCGGCTAATGGTACTCCTGCCACTTACAGATATTATATTAAAACTGCTGACTTATTAAACAGAATAGCTACTTCTCCTTCCGGAGCTCCGGCTGTACTGAATTCATTTATTGCTTCAACTGATAACGTTAAACCTGTTATCACTCATACTCCTCTGCTCAATCAGCCAAAAGCTTTCTGGCCGGCTACAGTTCCGGCTACTGTTACAGATAATCTGGGTCTGGATTCTGTATGGGTAAAATGGTATAAAAATACTCCAAGTCCTGTCAAACAATTCAAACTTATCAATCAGGGCGGAAGCAGTTTTGCGGCAGCTTTCAATTCACTTAATTCTGATGTTGCTGTAAATGACAGTATTTTCTATAGAATTTTTGCGCAGGATAACTCTGTAGCGCATAATAAAGATTCTACTTCACTATACAAATTCAAGATCACTGAACTGCAGCTGTGCGAGAATTTCGAACTTGCCACTTATCCGCCTGATCTATGGTCACTGGATTATACTGGAACTCTTTACTGGACCAGAGAAGCTGTTAGTGCATATGGTATTGGATCAGGTGCAACAAAATTTAATTTTTACGCTGCTACTGCCGGAACCATTCAGTCATTGATTACTCTTCCTTTTGGAAATTCTGTACCCGGTGATTCTATAACTTTTGATAATGCTTACGCTCCTTATACTTCAGGTACAGATTCACTGATCCTTGAAACTTCCACTAACGGAGGAACCACTTATACAACTTTGGTAAGTCTTTATGGAAGTGCTGCCGGTGGTACTTTAAATACCGCGCCTGCGCAAACAGGTGCATTTACTCCTACAGCAGGACAATGGGCAAGAAAGAATTTCACTTTGCCTGCCGGAACCAATATGATCAAATTCCGCGCAAGCAGCGGATTCGGAAATAACTTATATATCGATAATATCTGTAAAGTCGCAGGCGGTCCTCCACCTCCTCCTCCTGTTGTTACTGCAGATAAAGATTCTGTTATTGCTAATTTGTCCATAGGACCAAATTCTACTACAAAGAATCTTAATATCGGCAATACAGGCGGTTCGAATCTCAACTGGTCTCTTACTGAATTGAATGCAGTATTTTCTCCGGTTGAAACAGCTTTTGCTTTGAACGAAGCTCAGCTTAAAGAAGTAATGAATATGCCTAAAGGAGCTGCTGATGTTTATTACGGTCCTGAAGTAACGGATAATGCCGGCGGACCTGATGCCTATGGATATATCTGGGATGACAGTAATGAACCGGGCGGTCCGGTTTATAACTGGATTGATATTACCGGAACCGGAACTGCTGTCACTACATGGACTAACGGTACTGCCGATGACGGATCAGTTGTTATTCCTATTTCAGCATCTGTTCCATATTACGGGACTAATTATTCACAGCTTAAAATTTGTACAAACGGTTGGGTTTCGTTTGATGTGGTTTCTACAAATACCGCATATACAAATGCAACTGTTCCCGCTGCTGCTGAACCTAACAATGCCTTGTATCCATTCTGGGATGATCTGAATCTGACTTCAAGCGGTACAGTTTATTATTATAATGATGTCGCTAACAACAGATTAATTGTTGAATTTAAAGATGTCCCTCATTACAGTTCAGGAGGTCCTTATACTTTCGAAGTGATTATAAATTATGACGGTACTATCGTTTACCAGTATCAGAACATCACTGCTCCCGATAATTCATGTACTGTCGGTTCTGAAAATTCAACCGGAACTGACGGATTACAGGTTGTTTTCAATGCAACTTATGTACAGAACAACCTGGCTGTAAGAATCAGAAAAGGCGGACTTGACTGGCTTACAGAGAATCCTCTTTCAGGTTCGATCTCACCGGCAGGTAACCAGAATGTTGATCTTGTTTTTAACAGCACAGGTCTTCCGGCAGGTACTTATACAGGTAAAGTAAGAATTACTTCAAATGATCCGGTAACACCGCAAAGAGATGTTAAAGTAAGACTGAATGTTGGTACTGCAGTTCCTGCTAATATCACAATTGCCCTGCAGGGATTTTATAACAACACAACACTCAACATGCGCGATACTACAAAGATCTATTTAAGAAATACAAGTCCTCCGTATGCTGTTGTTGATTCGGCAAAAGCTGTGATCGATTCAGTTAATTTCACCGGCTCATTCCTTTTTGCTAATGCACCGACAGGTACATATTATCTGCAGGTTAAATCAAGAAACGGACTTGAGACATGGAGCAAAGCTGGCGGTCAGCTTTATACTGCCGGTTCTGCCTTCAGCTATAATTTCACTACTTCTGCTGCCCAGGCTTATGGCGGAAATGAAATACTTAAAAATACTAAGTATTGTCAGTACAGCGGTGATGTGAATCAGAATGGAATAATTGATCTTACTGATGTTATTCTTATCAACAATGACGCTTCAGCATTCTTATCAGGTTATGTAGTTTCTGATATTAACGGTGATCAGTATGTAGATCTTAGCGATATTGTAATAGCATCAAATAATGCTTCCAATTTCGTAATTAAAATAGTTCCTCCGGGAGCTGAACCTTCTGCAAAAAACTCCGGTCAGAAAACCAGATCAGAGAAAATTAAAGAAGATCAAAAGATATATGATTCGTATATGAGATTACTGGATAAAAAATAAAAGTAATTTCCGGATTACTTCCAATCAGGGATATGGCTTCTGCCGTATCCCTGATTTTTTTTTATATTAATTTCCCCTCCTTCCCAATCCCCGCCCGGATGGGTGAACAAAATTATGTCAATATTGTAAGATATTGCAAAATTATGCTCCACAGTAAATCATATACCGCCACAAATTTATAGCCGGATAGCGGTGCATGTTACAATTATATAATTAATTTATTTTGAAAAAGCTTTTTAGAAAAACGGACTATTTCATATAGAACCAAAAATAATGACTGATTACTTTTCACTTAATATGTATATTACATTTATTACTAACATTTAAAAAACAGAACATGAGATCACTCAATACCCTGTTGAAAGTTTCTTTTTTTATATTTACTTCTTTAACTTTATCATTAAATTCCGGTAAAACCTTTTCTCAAAGTAAAACTGAGAAAGTTAAATCAGCTGTTGACAGCATAAGGACAGAATATGAAAAAGTAATTAACCGTAAAATTCATTCTCTGAATATCCTGATCCATACACCTGATGATGTGATCTTTGTTTCATCTACTGATGATGACGGGATACCGGTCACCAAAGACTCTTATTTCAGGTTTGCAAGTAATACAAAAAATTTCACTTCAGCCGCCATTCTCTTAATGCAGCAAAAAGGTTGGCTGTATATCTCTGACAACATTACTGACAGGATACCGGGGAGTGATGTGACTTATGTTCCCGATTCTCCCGAGTTTGCAATCCCATATAAGAATCAGATCACGATCGAACAATTACTTCAGCATTCAGCTGGTGTTTATGATATTGACAATGATCCTGTACCCGGATATGACGGATTGAGTTATGTGGATTATATGACTTTTAAAGATCCTGCCCATCAGTTTGAACTATCTGAACTAGTAAATGAAGTTGCAAAAAATCAGCTCTCTTTCTTCCCTCCTTCAAAAGGTTATCACTACAGCAATACAGGCTATACGATTTTAAGTGAGATAATCGAAAGGATCTATTCTTTAAAAAGCGGCAGTCCCAAAAAGTATGCTGATTTCATAAATGATTTTATTACGGGAAGCTCGGCTCCGGTCCCTCTGGATATATCATTCCCCTATCTCGCAAATGACGTTTCAATAGACACACCCTTTGTAAAAGGTTATCTTGTAACTCCTGACAGTACTAATGTTTTCACAACAGTTAATGTTTCAGCTCATGTCGGGGAAGGAAACGGGTATGCTACTTTTACCGAACTAGACAGATATGTGCGTTCTATGATGAAAGGTGAAAACGTACTTAATGCTCAGAGCATTAAGCTCATGCAGAATTCTGTTTCCGATTCAAATAAGACTTATGCGCTCGGATGCTTTTATATTGAGGATCTTGGTTACGGACATAACGGGTGTATTAAAGGATATCTTTCCAATATGCTTTATGATCCTGTAACGGATGTATCCATTATCAGCATGATCCCTTTAAATGACTATACATATCCCGATGAAGAAGGCATAGTCTATGGACTGAAAGCGCTGGCAAATGCAGGCTTTGCGGCCAGAATGGCGCTTGGCTACAGCGGGAAACATATTCCATTTT
>CALMST010000265.1 GCA_937872315.1 uncultured Ignavibacteria bacterium
TCCGAACGGATCAGGACTTGCAACAGGTCCGGGAAGAGTCGTAGTGGAAGATAATAATGTATCAAGAAACATTCCTATTGTTGACAACAGAGACATAGTGGGTATAGCAGCATTCAGAAGAGGTGTACTGGCAGGAAATGTAGATATTCCTGTAGGAGCAGTTATTCAGAATAATACAGTATCGGGATATGTACAGCCAAGCACAAGTGACGGATTCGGAATAGTGGTCGAAGGATTAAACCACACAGTCAGCGGTAACACTGTAAGCGGATGTGATGTAGGAATACAAAGACAGGCAGGACATCTTCCTTATCCCGGAGACGGTGATCAGAGCAATCTTGCCGATAATTATTTCGGAAGAGGTAATTCGCCTACAACATGCGGAATAGTCATAGTTGGTAATATACTTACCAATACATTAAACAACAGAGACGTAGGTGCAGGTACAGGTTCGGGTATTGTTAAAAATCTGAACACACTTGAAACTTTCTGTTCCATTCAGCTTGCTATTGATGATACAGAAACTTTGAACGGTCATACTCTTGCAATAGATTCAGGATATTATAATGAAAGTGTAGTGATCAATAAAGAAGTTGAGTTAGTCGGAGCAGGAGCTGCCCCTGATTCACGTCCGGTAGTAGAAGGTGTTTCAGGTCAGACATTCTCTGTGACAGTTCCAAATGTAACTATAAACAATATTATAGTTAAGTTTGACCAGGTTGCAGTCAGCGCTGGTATCAGAGCCGCTGCATCAGGTACATTCAATAACCTGACAGTTAAGAAGAGTTGTGTCTTCGGTACAGCAACTACAGGAGCACCTATATTCAACAGCATTGGAATTCAGACCGGAACTTTCGGCGGAGTTCAGTATGATCAGGTTACTCTTGATAGTAATGATATCAGACATACAGGTAATTCACCATTAGGAAGAGGAATAAAAACTTTCAATTGCTATGGTGACTGGAGTAACAGTAAGATCAACGCTTACTATTCAATTCAATGCGGTGATATACAAGGTGGCTTACTCAATATAACGAATGATTCATTATTCGGTACAGCTGAGATAAATTCTCTTGGAACAGGTTCTCACACCTTCAGTAATAATGTATGTAATGTAGCAAATGCTTATGGCTCAGGAACTGATTATGCGTTACTTGAACTTAAGAATATCTCAAACGGAACAGCAGATCTTTTAGTCTCGGGAAATACTTTTGAACAGTTTGTGAATTTCGGAATATTTTCAGGAAGATCAAACAATGTAACAATTGATAACAACACATTTACTCCTGATCCTACTGCACCGAATTTCCGTTCAGTACGACTCGATACGAAACAAAGAACCACAGCTCCACAAGCTGCATTTGTCAGCGGAGCAGTTATTACAAAAAATACATTCAACGGAAACAATGCTCTTGGTCAGGCAGGTATTTCTTTACAGCTTGCAAATTCTGACAGTATATCTTCATTTGGGACTGTATCGGTTGGAGGTGCAGGTAATGAAAACAATTTCAACACAAATGTTTTGAAATATATTAGTCTTAACAATGAGACTACCTCTACTTCCGGTGATCCTGTATGGTATGCAACTTACATTTCTACAAAAGGAAAAGTAAAAGTAAATATCGATGCAAGAGATAACTATTACAATGTTGGTTCAGGCACGGAATCTCCATCAGCTATGTCGCTTACAAATCTGTTTTTACTTGAAGATAAGATACAGCACAGGATAGATGATGGCGGTTTGGGATTTGTACTTGCAAAAACCAATAACGATTATGTAACGGTAAATAGTTTTGTGGCACCGACTATTACCACACCTTCTGTGCAAAGAGGCATTGATGCCGCATCTGCCGGTTTTACGGTAAATGTGAGTCCGGGTAACTTTACAGAACAGCTCGAGATTAACAAAGCTCTTACTCTTGACGGTCAGGGTAGCGGAATAACAAATATAATTTCGCCTGACATTCTTACAATATCATTTACAACTTCAGGAGTAAATAAACCGGTAATTTATGTACATGATGCATCCGATGTGGCAATTACTGACCTTACTGTTGACGGTAACGGCAAAGGTAACGCCAATAACAGATTCCAGGGAATTGCTTACAGGAATGCAGGCGGTATAGTCGACAGCTGCGAGATCAAAGCTATAAGAAATACTCCTGTTGACGGAGTTCAGGCTGGTATCGGAATATTTGCATTAGCCGATGATGGTAATGCAAGAACACTCGATATTACCGGAAATAATATCCATGACTTCCAGAAAAACGCCACATCATTGTCAGGTATTGATCTGTCAGTCAGAGTAGACAGTAATACTATCACGGGAGCAGGACCTGTCAGCTACATTGCACAAAACGGAGTGCAGATTAGTTATGGTGCTGCCGGATCTGTCAGATACAATACAATAAGCGGAATTTCTTACGTACCTTCAACTTATGTATCAACCGGAATTCTTTTATATCAGCCAACAGGTCCTGATACAACTTCACATAATGTACTCACTGGTTGCCAAATGGGAATCTATTATCTGGATGCAGGTGGTGTAATCAGTGAAAATACTATCACTTCTAATTCCGTGAATACAGGAACGACTTCCTACTGGGGAATTGATGCCGATCCGGGCGGAACTCCGCGGGTAAAACCATCACCTGCTGATGAACCTGCAATTATAAGCAACAGGCAATCCGGTGTTCTTGATAATTCCAGTATTAATACCTGGATATTCAGAAATGTCCTTAACAGTACAGGAAATAATGGTACCGGAATCGAAATGGATGCTCTGGGAACTGAAATACTTAATGCAACAGCTTCCGAAAATTATGTCAACGGATGGGAAGCCGGGATTTATTTCTACAAAGAATCCGGAGCTACTTTAAATGGTGTTGCAAACGAAAATGAATTAAGCAACAATACTTACTTTATATATAATCAAACAGGCGTAATTCAAAACGCAACCTGTAACTGGTTCGGAACCACTGACCCTCCGACTATAGCAGCAGGAATATCAGGTGTAGTTAACTACGCTCCATACCTGACAAACGGAACCGATAGTGATGCGCCAACTATGGGATTCCAGCCTGTACCTGCTTCATGTAACGGTGTCCCTGCTTCAACAATAAACATAAAAGTAATTCCACAGGGATTCTATAATACTGTATCACAAACACTTAATATGCGAGATACCTTAAGAGCATATCTGCACTCAAATATTTCCCCATATAATGTTCTGGACTCTGCAATATCTGTCATAGATTCCGTTTCATTTACAGGTGCGTTTACTTTTAATCAGCCTAGCGGTACTTACTACATTGTTGTAAAACACAGAAACTCAATTGAAACCTGGAGTAAGGCCGGAGGTGAACCGTTTATAGCTGCATCAGTAATGAATTATGACTTTACCGATGCATCAAGTAAAGCCTTTATGAATAATATGATCCAGGTAAATGCTTCACCTCTGACATTTGGTATCTACAGCGGTGATACAGATCAGGATGGTATTGTTGATTTGACTGATATTACTGCTGCGCAGAATGATGTATTGAACTTTGTTAATGGATATGTTAATACGGATGTGACAGGAAACAATATTTCAGAACTGTCCGACTTGGTATTAATATATAACAACGCAATAATATTTGCTCAGATAAAAAAACCATAGTATGTTTGTTAATAAATGTTGAAATAAAAAGCCGGGGAAGAAATTCTCCGGCTTTTTTTAATATCACATCAAAATAAAATTCCAGTGTCTTACGGACGGATCACACTCACAAAATTTATAACATTATTATTGCATATAGTAACATCACTAAGATCAACTATCGAATCACCGTTAACGTCAGTTGTTAAATAATTGCCGGTAATAAAGTTAGTTCCGTCATTATAAACAGGAATAAGATCTGCTAAATTTATGAAACCGTCTTTATTTACATCTCCGCTGAAAAGACAAAATTTACCGCTCACTGATTTTAAATTATTTCCGTAGGCCTGTGTATCAGAACTTGTAAAATCATAATAATAGATCGTTCCGTCATTAGTTAAATACATCCCTCCGGATTTGCTCCATGTCTGTATTGAATTCAAATGATCAATCTCTGCATAATATGAATCATCAGGGGAATTATAAAATTCAAACAAACCGGTCTGAGTCACAGAATCTATGACTTGCCTGGATGAATCAACGAGTGAAAAGGGACTGAAATTGTTTCTCAGATAAACAGTAAAGGTATCATTTCGTGAAATTGTATTTAAATCAGGATTATAAAATCCTTCGGGTACTGCTGTGATATTTAATTTTGTAACAGATGTCAGAGGCTTATTATCAAAAATAAAAAGAAGATCCGCAACTTCATCTATTCCCGCAAGATCAAGATCACCATCGTTGTCCCTGTCATGTACTGTTATACACGAACCGGCATATACGGAAGGCAATATGATCGGAGTATTAGTGAAAATACCGCTGCCGTTATTTTCAAATACATTGAAATTTCCACCTGTTGTATTGCTTGAAATAAGATCCAGATCACCATCACCATCCACATCACCTATATCTGTCGCAAGAGGAAATAAACTGGAATTGTAATTGGCAACAGTTCCTAACCCGCCGTTTCCATCGCCGAAAACCACACCAATCATGTTAGCCCCTGTAAGACAGGAGGCGGCATCTACATTTCCGTCTCCGTTAATATCACCAACTGCAATTGACCACGGAGGTCCGTTCATTGGTTCCCTGTCTGAAAATGTAAAATTACCGTTTCCGTCACCAAGTAATAAAACAATTTCGCTGCTCGAATAGCATGCAATGAAAGCATCAAGTATTCCGTCATTATTTGCGTCCGCCATCATTATACCGTTCTCTCCGTTTCCTGCAGTATTGATGAACTGTGCGGAATCAAAAGTACCGTCTCCTTTATTCCTGAATAAAGCTATGTTGTTTCCAGCGCGGTTTCCCGTAAGAATATCATCAAACCCGTCACCGTTAAAATCATTTATAGCCACACCACCGACAAAATTAGCGGCAGTATATGGTGCCTCCGGAAGAAAATTTCCTCCGCCTGTTGCAATGAACACGCTTACGTTGTTTGAATGACCGCTGCCTACCACTACGTCTACCAATCCGTCATTATTAAAATCCGCAGCTTCGCTTGGACTAGGTCTGTTTCCTGCCGGCATGGAATATACAGCATACATGGTATCAAAATTACCTCCGTTATTCAGAAAAATCCTTAGGTCTTTTGTAATTTCATTCACCATAGAAAGATCCGTCCATCCGTCATCATTGATGTCAACTCCAAGAGCACCATAAGTCTGAATGTGACCTTCTTCCGGTCTTCTCATCGGAATAGTCTGTATCAGTGTAACATTCAAAGTTCCGGGCATAGCAATGGTCCAGAAATTCCAGCTGAATCCTGTAGTAAGAGGAGTATTGTCGGAGCTTTTAATTCCTTTAGCTAAATTGACAGTTACACATTCGCCTGCAAGAAATAAAGAAGAGGGCGTAAATTTGATACGGGTATTGCCGTTAAGAAACAGGAGTTTCCCGGAAATCGGTCCTGATTGTTTTCCGAAAACACGGAAAGTGGATCCGGTCACAGTTGATGTATTTAAAGGTGTATCAAAGTCAACTATAATGTCAGTTCCTCTTGATGCGTTTAAAATTTGCCGTGCGGGTGAAAAAGATATTACAGTAGGTGTTGCTGAATGAGAATTGGCTGTTTGTAAAAGTAAAAATACAATTAGAATTGTTATAATTTTCATTAAGGATTATTTGAGTTTTTGAGTTATTGGATACAGGCATTGTTTTTAACTGCTGAAATTAAATTAAAAATTCCAATCAATTAAAATTTAATCGAAAATTTTCCCATAGCCTCAAATTTTTAATAACACGGAAGACCCTCCATTTTTATGATTATTTCTATGAAAAATTATATTGTTCCGGAATGATAAAATTGATTTTAAAATTCACGGATAAATTCTAATGTAAAAATAAATCGGTTCTAAAAAAAATGTTACTCTCCTGGAATATCGAACATTTATTCACACCGGGGATTATATTCATTCCGGTTCAAAGTTTAAAAAAACCCAACGCTTTCTGAATTACTTCTTCCACACTAAGCCCATATTCTTTCATCAGCCATTCTCCCGGTGCTGATTTTCCAAATTCATCTATGCCTATGGCTATTCCTTCATCAGTTATATATTTATGCCAGCCAAGAGTAGAACCAGCTTCTATGGAAATTCTTTTTTTAACATCTTTTGGCAAAACTTTTTCTTTGTAGTCATAATCCTGAATTTCAAATAATTCCCAGGAAGGCATGCTGACCACCCGTGTATTTATGTTCTGAATTTTTAATTCTTCCTGAGCTGCTATTGCCAGTTGAACTTCCGATCCTGTTGCTATAAAGATCAGTTCGGGTTTCTCATCACAATCACTAAGAATATATGCGCCTTTTTCAAGATTACTGGCTTTTGCATATTTTGTCTGGTCTATGACAGGCAGCTTTTGTCTTGTCAGAATGATAGATACAGGTCCTGTCTTATGCTCCAGTGCAACTCTCCAAGCCTGAGCTGTTTCATTGGCATCAGCAGGTCTTATGACAAGTAAATTCGGAATAGAACGTAGTGATATAAGTTGCTCGACAGGCTGGTGAGTAGTTCCGTCTTCACCCAAAGCAATACTGTCATGCGTGAAAACAAATATTGTTCTTATCCCCATAATGGCTGCAAGGCGTATAGGTGCCCGCATATACTCGGAAAAAATGAGAAATGTAGCGCCGTATGGGATCATTGGTTTTGTAAGAGCAATGCCGTTAAGTTCTGCTCCCATTGAATGCTCACGCACACCGAAATGGAGATTTCTTCCGTCATAATCGCCCGGCTGAAAACTTTTTTCTCCTTTGATAAAAGTATCATTAGAAGGTTCAAGATCAGCGGAACCACCGATCATTATAGGGAAATATTTCGCAATGGCATTAATTGTTTTACCTGAAGCAGAGCGGGTAGCAACTGCTCCGTCTTTGGGATCAAATAAAGGAAGTGCATCAGTCCATCCTTCAGGAAATTTACCATTACAAAAATCAATGTATTCATTTGCCAGCTCCGGAAAATTATTTTTATATTCAGAAAATAGTTTTTTCCAGTCTGCCTGTTTGGATTTTCCTTTTTCACCGGCATTCCTGTAAAATTTCAGAACGTCATCGGGAACATAAAATGATTTATCCGGATCCCAGCCAAGATTGATCTTGGTCAATCGGAGTTCTTCCTCACCGAGCGGTGAGCCGTGAGCTCCGGCGGTATCAACTTTATTAGGGCTTCCGAATGCAATATGAGTTCTAATTTTTATAATGGAAGGTTTATCTTTTTCCTTTAAAGCATTTTGTATGGCTTCAGAGATTTTCACCGGATCATTTCCATCATCAACTTTCTGAACATGCCAGCCGAAAGCTTCAAACCTTTTTCCGGTATCTTCAGTGAAAGTGATTTTAGTGTCACCTTCTATTGAGATATGATTGTCATCATAAAGATAGATAAGATTTCCCAGTTTAAGATGTCCTGCAATTGATGCTGCTTCAGATGATATCCCTTCCATAAGATCACCGTCACTTACGATAGCATAAATGTTATAATCAAAAATATCAAAACCCTGTCTGTTGTATCTTGCTGCAAGATATTTCTGAGCAATTGCAAAACCGACACCGTTTGAAAATCCCTGCCCGAGTGGTCCTGTTGTAGTTTCAACTCCTTTTGTTAAATGTGATTCCGGATGACCCGGAGTCTTGCTGTCAGGTTGTCTGAAATTTTTAATATCATCCAGCGTCAGATCATAACCTGTCAGAAAAAGAAGACTGTAAAGAAGCATGCTTCCGTGACCGGCAGATAAAATAAATCTGTCACGGTTAGGCCAGTCGGGATCGGTCGGATCAAAATTAAAATGTTTGGTCCAGAGTGCATAAGCCATAACCGCTGCTCCCATAGGCATTCCCGGATGACCGGAGTTTGCTTTCTGTACTGCATCAGAGGAAAGTAAGCGGATTGTGTTAATAGAAAGGTTTTCTAATTCTGTCATTCAATGAATTTTTTTATATGAAAATACAGATTGAACAAGTTTTATAAAATGGAAAAATCAGATAAAGAATATTTTATAAATTAATATCAGAATTTCTTTTTCACAAACGGGGAAATTTATATTTGATTAGAATTTAAATTCTTAATAATTTTCTTCCCGTTGTCTGAAGCCAACGGGAATGAAAAAGAAAATTTTCACAGCCGTCCCATTCATGGGACGGCAATAGAATCTAACAGGAATG
>CALMST010000266.1 GCA_937872315.1 uncultured Ignavibacteria bacterium
GGGAACAATTCCCAATCCTCCGGCAAACACTGAACGGAAAACCTCTTGTCTATTTTGACAATGCCGCGACTACACAAAAACCGCTTTCTGTAATCAATGCTATTACAGAATATTATGAAACCATCAACAGTAATGTTCACAGAGGAATTCATACATTAAGCGAAAAAGCGACTGAAGCTTATGAGAACTCACGTGAAAAAGTGAGAAATTTTGTGAATGCAAAAAACTCAAATGAGATCGTTTTTGTAAAAGGTACAACAGACGGAATAAATCTTGCTGCTTCTTCATTCGGAAATATGGTCATAGGGGCGGGAGATGAGGTCATAGTTTCACAAATGGAACATCATTCGAATATGGTTCCATGGCAGAATCTTTGCAGTCAAAAGGGCGCTGAGCTGAAATACATTCCCGTGAATGATGCAGGAGAACTGTTGATAGATGAGTTTAAGCAGATGATAAATGAGAAGACGAAATTAATTTCAGTCGTATATATTTCAAACACACTCGGTACAATAAATCCCGTTAAGCAAATTATAGAAATTGCGCATTCGCAAAATATACCTGTTTTAATTGACGCAGCGCAGGCAGCGCCGCATTTGAAAATTGATGTGCAGGATCTCGACTGTGATTTTCTTGCTTTCTCAGGACATAAGATCTACGGTCCGACGGGCATGGGAATTTTGTACGGAAAGGAAAAACATCTCGAAGCAATGCCGCCTTATCAGTACGGTGGTGAAATGATCAAATCGGTTTCTTATGATAAGACAGAATTCAATGTGTTGCCATATAAATTTGAAGCAGGCACTCCGAATATTTCGGGTGCAATAGCTCAGGGAGCAGCAATAGATTTTATAGAAACGCTCGGTCATGAAAATATTCACAATGCCGAAATGCATTTGCTGGATCATGCTAATAAATTATTCGAAGAGATCGGCGGAATAAGAATTATAGGAACAGCAAAAAATAAGACAAGCGTTATTTCGTTTATTATTGACGGAGTTCATCCATATGATACAGGTACTATACTCGACAATCTTGGAATAGCAGTAAGAACAGGTTTTCATTGTACTCAGCCGTTGTTAGAGAAGAGATATAAACTCCCGGGAACAGTCAGAGCTTCGTTTGCAGTATATAATACTCTGGAAGAAATTGATAAACTTGCCGAAGGTTTAAAAAAGATCAAAACAATGTTTTTATAATGAATACAAAAACCATACAGGAAAGAGAAGATCAGGTAGTAGAAGACTTCAGTTTATTTGATGACTGGATGATGAAGTATGAACATATTATCGAACTGGGAAAAAATCTCCCGGTCATTGATGAAAAGTATAAGAATGAATCATACGAAGTAAAGGGTTGTCAGTCAAAGGTCTGGCTTAATGCCGAGTTGAAAGACGGGCTGATCTTTTACAAAGCTGACAGTGATGCAGTTATTACCAAAGGCATTATTTCTCTCCTGATAAGTGTATTGTCAGGAAACAAACCCGAAGATATTGTAAATGCCGATATGAATTTTATCAATAAGATCGGACTAAAGGAACATCTGTCACCCAACAGAGCAAACGGCTTAACAGCTATGATAAATTATATGAAAAATTTTGCATTAACCTATTCAAAAGAAAATGCTAACAAAAATTAAAGATCTGTTTAAGAAAGAAGAAAAGCCTGAAGAGACAGCTTTAACAAACGGAAAAGTTCCGGAAGAGATAAAGACTTCAGAAAATTCAAATGGCGGAGAGGATAAAACTAAGGCAGAAGAAGTTAAGTCTGAAGAAACCAATATAGAAAAAGCTGAACAATCGGCTGAAGGAGAACCCAAACATTCTCTTGAAGAAATAAAGGATGAAGTGATAAAAGTTCTGAAAACATGTTACGATCCGGAGATACCTGTCGATGTATGGGAACTCGGACTGATTTATGAAATAAATGCAGCTACCAACGGAGATGTATTGATAGTGATGACATTGACTTCACCATCCTGTCCGGTTGCAGAGATACTTCCGGTTGAGATAGAGAAAAAAGTAAAAGAACATCCGATGATAAATGACTGTAAAGTTCAGCTTACATTTGATCCGCCGTGGAGTCAGAGAAACATGTCCGAAGTGGCGAAGCTCGAACTCGGATTTCTTTAAACATGATTTGGAATGAATTGAATGATAACTATGATAGCTATGATAGCTATGATTACTTTTATTGCAAAGTGATTAGTTATGATTTTGATTAAATTATAATTTTGAAAAATGAATTATATTTTTCACTTCTCTCATTAACCTTAGAAAAACTAACCGATGTCCTTTAAACTATATCCACTCAAAGTAAAGAAAATCGATAAACTCACTAAAGAAGCTGTTGCTGTTTATTTTGAGATACCTGAAGATTTGAAAAGAACATTCAGATATAAACAGGGACAGTTTCTTTCTTTACAGATCGAGATAAACGGTGAGAAATACAGAAGAGAATATTCACTCTGCAGCAGTCCTTATTTACATGAAGATCATGTAATTGCATCCAAAGTTATTGAAAACGGAAATGTATCAAGTTATCTATATAATGATCTGAAGGAAGGTGACATACTTCAGGTTTATCCTCCGCAGGGAAAATTTTTTACTGAACTGCATGACACAAATGAAAAAACCTATGTTCTCATAGGAGGCGGAAGTGGTATCACACCTTTGATCTCTATTCTGAAATCTGTGCTTCATGCAGAACCGAAAAGTAAAGTTTTATTATATTACGGAAACCTGAACGAGGATAGTATAATGTTTAAAAATGATCTTGCTGAAATTTCGGAAAAATATTCTGACAGATTTAAATTGTATAATACATTATCTGAAACTGATTCCGGCTGGACAGGTTTGAAAGGTTTTATTAACAAAGAGGATCTTATTAAGATTATTAATGATAATTCTGTGAACAAATCAGACTCTGAATTTTTTATCTGCGGTCCGGGTGAAATGATGGATCTTGTGAAAGAGACTTTGCTGAATGAAAAAATTCCTTCTGATAAAATTCACATAGAATATTTCACAGCGCCTGTTCACCATGAAGAATATGTCCCGGAAGGCGAAGAAGATATTGATATAAAGGAAAGGGAAGTCAGGATTATACTTGATGGAAGTGAATATACTGTATCTGTTCCTCCGGACACGGTCATTCTTGATGCAGCCATTAAAGCAGACATTGATCCGCCGTTTTCCTGCAAGAGCGGTATTTGCACGACCTGCCGCGCTAAGCTTTATTCCGGGAAAGTGAAAATGGATGAAAGAGAAGGTTTATCTGATTCAGAGATAGATGACGGATATATACTTACCTGCCAGTCTCATCCTCTGACGGATGATGTGAAGATTGAGTATATGT
>CALMST010000267.1 GCA_937872315.1 uncultured Ignavibacteria bacterium
AATTTATCTTCAAAGAAACCATTGGATAGTCTGGAGTTACAGTATTTATCCGGACAATATAAATATACCGCCTTTCCTATTATAACAAGTTCATCTCTGTGATAATCGCCTCTCATTATGATCTCAATATTTTCAGGATCCGGATTTTCCGATAAAAATGTCAAATGCATCAATGCAGAGTCCTTTGAACGATCACCTGAAAAAGGATTGGCATCTATGATCTTTTTAAATTCATCCGATCCTGACAATATTACCGGGACATAAAAACCGAATCTTTTGGTTATTGCATCTGTAATTTTCATTCCCGGAACCTGAAGATCTGTCTGAGCGAATTGAAATACAATATTGCCGCTTTGAACATATGTCTGTACATTCACAAAGTCAAGCTTTTCAAGCAACTGCCGTAATTCATTCATCCTGATGATCCTGTATCCGCCTACATTTATTCCTCTTAGTATTGCAATGTAAGTTTTCAAAACATTGATATGAATATTTATTTAATGGATGTGTCTTTTAAATCTTAACCTGTTGTGCATAAGATCAAGCATTACTTTGAAGTTATTAAAAAAATCATAACCTATGATTCCATCTGCATGCTTATAAGATAACAACGTCTGTATTGCTTCCGGCAGAATTCCGTAGGTAACTTCAAAATTTTCATTTACTAAAGAAGTATTTATTCTAAAACATTCTGTTCTGAATTTTCCGATAAGCGGATAAAAGTCTTCCCTTGTTCCCGAACTAATATAAGCTGATAAAAAATCTTCAGGTAAATAAGAAAGCTTTGCCCCGGAATCAAGAAAGAATCTCAAATCATTATTATTTACAGATAATTCAATTACAGGAATATCCTTAAACGAGCTAATGGGAATTTCCATTCAATCTTTATCCGTCTCATTATAATTGAATTTAACAGATCTGTTTTTGTAATCAAAAAGAATGCTGTAATTTTTAAGAACATCAATGCCAGGAAGGGTAGTCACATACTTTCCAAGCAGTACGGAAAGATCCCCGACCGTCATTCCCATAAATTTAGTAAGTACAGGGTAATTAACTGACATAAAATCCAGCGTATCATTTTTATGGAGAGTAGATGGCGCTCCTGTGTCAATTAAAATTACATCATTATTATTGTGCATGATTGCATGACCGTCAAGAATATCCAGTTCAAATGATCTCATATCATTAGTTGTAAAACATAATAAAAATAATTCCAATCCCTTTAATTTCCTGCTTCTGAGCAGTTAAAATAGATCTATGCCTGCTTTGAAATTTCATCAGTTCTGTATGATTGTTTAAATCTCTTAAAACATTGTTGATATTAACACAAACGGAAGGAAATTTATCTGTTAATTTTTTTATTTGGAAATTGTCAGGAGGTGAACTCCATTCCCTGTATTTCTAAGTATTGTTCTGTTTAAAGAATATAGAAAGCCGGATCAAGAATTTAAAGTTAAACCTATTCCTATACCTATACTAAAGTAGTAATCCTCTTTATGTAACAAAATTTTTTCTCTCAGATGCGGATGATAGCGGGAAAATTTTTGTCGATTACTTTGGCAGTAATCTTAACATCTCAACAAAAATTATTCTTTAAAAAAGATGATAACGGAAGTTTCCGATTTTCCATGAAAGTTTTATGGAAAAAGAATATAAAAATTCCGCTGCCAATAAAGGCTTCGGAAATTATATATATTGAATATGGATAAATTTAGTTGTACAGAACTATTTAACTAAGAAGACGGCTTAATATTCTGATTTACACTGAATAAATTATGCGGGTCATATTTGTTTTTGATCTGAACCAGCCGTTCGTAATTATCTCCGTAAGAAGCTTTTACACGGTCCTGACCTTCATCCATAATAAAATTAAGATAAGCGCCTTCTGATGAATAAGGATGCACTGCATCATAATATTTTCTCGCCCAGTCTATTATCTTATCTTTATTGGCCGGATCGGGATCGACACCAATAATAACCATGGAAAAAGTAGTGTCACGGTTATTCCATGCAGTATCTTTATTGCCGATCTTTGAGGCAGCGCCGTTGATTGGATATAAATGCATGGAGCTGTGCATAGTAGGCAGTTTGCTTCCATGTTTAATATGCTCTTTAATTGCTTCATCACTGAGTTCCTTTACGAAATCAGCTTTCCAGTACCATTGTAATCCGGGAGTATAGATCGGATCGAACATTCCCTGAAGAGCAGGGTGAGGAAGCGGTCCTGCGAAATCAAGTGCAGGTTTCTTGAATTCCCTAATGGGTTTAAATACTTCTTCGGCTAAATCCATATTACCGGTGTAAGCCCAGACAATGCCGCACATTATCTTATTATGTAGTTCTTCCGGAAAAGGCGGTCCTGGGGGAACCATAAGAAAAGCAAAAAAACCGTTTATGTCTTCAGGTGCATCTTTTATAAACTCACGATACCATTTCATTACTTCTTCAGCTTCGCTTAATTCATACAGAACAGGACCTCCGTAAAGCATTGATACCGGATGTAGTTTGTAAGTAAATGCAGTGATCACACCGAAGTTTCCGCCTCCGCCTCTTACTGCCCAAAAGAGATCAGGATTATTATCTTTGTCTGCCTTTACAAAACTTCCGTCAGCAAGCACGATATCCACAGCCAGAAGATTATCAATGGTAAGTCCGCATTTACGGGTAAGATGACCAATACCTCCGCCCAGAGTAAGACCGCCTACTCCAGTAGTTGAAATAACGCCGCTTGGAGTTGCCATTCCGAATGCATGGGTAGCATGATCGACATCTCCCCAGGTACAGCCTCCGCCTGCTACAATAGTTCCTGCCTGAGGATCTATGCGTGTGTATTTTATCTTTGAAAGATCAATGACTAATGCATCATCGGCAATTCCCAGTCCGCCGGCGTTATGACCTCCACCCCGGATGGAAATAAGTATGTTGTTGTTCCTGGCAAAATTAACCGAGGATATGACATCAGCTGCATCCGAACACATTACGATCATTCGCGGATGTTTGTCTATCATTGCGTTATATACTTTTCGGGCTTGGTCATAACTGGCATCATCAGGCTCAATGACTCCGCCTCTGATTGAAGATTTGAATTCCTGAATTGAAGTTTCAGTGATCATAGTATAATAATATATAAGTTTTTGAAATCGGTCATGAATTGTTTAACCGCGTTAATTAAATTTATTAGTTCTGTTTAATTAAATTTCAGGAGTTTAAGAAGGTATTTGTTTAGTGATAAAAAATTAAATAAAATAATTAAATATTAAAAGACAACTTGTTCATTAAGCGGTCAATTAAAAATCAGTACTGTCCAAAACAATTTATAAATTTAAATTTTATTATAAATCTGATTCAAAAACAGA
>CALMST010000268.1 GCA_937872315.1 uncultured Ignavibacteria bacterium
CAGGAAGATTCACAAACAGAGACTTCCACGCAGAAGCTGGTGGTACTGAGGTAAATTTAATATTTTATATTACAAAACCAATTTGATAGATAACAAAAAGTCGGTAATCATTACAAGAATTGAATCTGATAGAAGAAAATGGAAGATTCTTGACATTAAAGAACTTATTTACTACAAAGACCTATTTTATTATTTTGTTTTAAGAGATATTACCGTTTTATACAAACAGACAATTCTTGGATTACTTTGGGCAATAATAAATCCTGTTTTCCAAATGGTAGTATTTTCGATTATATTTGGAAAACTTGCTCAAATTGCCAGTAATGGAATTCCTTACCCGGTATTTTCATTTACTGCAATATTGCCTTTTAATTATTTTTCACAATCACTGTCAGGAGCAAGTAATAGCTTAGTAGGTAATGCTTCATTACTTACAAAAATTTATTTCCCCAGGATATTAATTCCCCTGACTCCGGTTTTTTCAAAGTTAGCTGATTTTGCTATAGCATTTGTAATTCTAATATGTATGATGTTCTATTATCAAATAGTGCCAACAGCAAACATATTGTATCTTCCACTATTGATGCTTCTTATGATATTAACTTCTGTGGGAATAGGAATGTGGCTTTCATCACTATCAATACAATATCGTGATGTAAAATTTGCAATTGGTTTTATTACTACACTTTTAATGTATTCAGCTCCTGTCGTTTTTCCGGCATCTTTGATTTTAGAGAAATTTGGTTATGAATATTACTTATTATATGGTTTATATCCAATGGCAGGTGTAATTGAAGGATTCAGATCATCTTTGCTTGGATTTACACCTATGCCTTGGGATCTAATTGGTATGGGAAGTATAAGTGCAATTATTCTGTTTATCACTGGTGCATTGTATTTTAAAAAAACTGAAAGGATATTCGCTGACGTCGCTTAGTATGATTAACCTCGCCTCTTTTATAATGATGTCTTTTTTTAATATTATTGCTACTTTTTTTAAAGTCAGTGAGGGATGATTCACAAAATAAAATTAAAATTTCTATACAATGTCTGAATATGCAATAGAGGTAAATAAAGTAAGCAAAGCATTTTTAATTGGACTTAAAGAAAATAAACATGAGACTCTTGGTGGTACCATTTTTTCCTGGTTAAGATATCCAATGAAAAATTATAATATTCTCAAGAAGTTAAATACTTATAATTATAATGAAGAAAATGATGATCTTTTTTGGGCTTTAAAAGAAATATCATTTAACTTAAAACATGGTGAAACACTTGGTATAATAGGTGATAATGGAGCAGGGAAAAGTACTTTACTCAAAATTATTTCCAGAATAACAAATCCAACTTATGGGTATGCAGATGTATATGGAAGAGTTTCCAGTCTACTAGAAATAGGTACTGGATTTAATTCTGAATTAACCGGCAGAGAAAATGTTTATCTAAATGGAACTATTCTTGGAATGAAAAAAAAAGAGATTGATAAGAAATATGACGAAATAGTAGATTTTTCAGGTATTGAAAAATTTATGGATACTCAAATTAAAAAATATTCCACAGGTATGAAAATTCGATTAGCATTTTCAGTAGCTGCTGCTTTAGAAACTGAAGTTATGATAATTGATGAAGTTTTATCAGTTGGTGATGCAGAATTCAGGAAAAAAAGTCTCGCAAAAATGATGGAAATTGCAAAAGGTGGAACTGCAGTTATTCTTGTAAGCCATAATATGTTGCCTATTCAAAATTTATGTAAAAGAACAATTTTACTTGAAAAAGGTAGAATTGTGAATGAAGGACCAACTGATGAAATCGTAGCCGGTTATATGGGTATGCAAACTAAAAATCTTACTAAGCAGAGCTGGGATTTTGATAAAGCACCTGGTTCTAAACACATTAAATTATCAAAAGCTGAGGTCAAACCAGTTTTAAATGTTCCAGTCATAAGACCCGGAGACCCTTTTGAATTCAATTTTGAGATACATAATTTAAATGATGAAGAGTATAAATTTACTTTAACTTTTCATCTGCTTGATGAATTTGAAAATTTACTTTTCATTGGAAGTACTTCCTTAACAAATAAAGTATATTTAACTAAGAAAGGTATTGTTAAGATCAATTGTAAGATACCGCCAAATTTATTTAATGCCGGTAAGTTTACAATAAGTAAATTTTTTATTCTTAAAAATGCACAGGATCTACTGTATGAACATGATAACTTAATCACATTTGAGGTTACGAGCGATTATGCATATGAACATGGGAAAAGCGGGAGAATTGAAGGACTGATCAAACCACAATTGGAATGGGAAGTAAACCAGAATAACGATGTACCCTCTTTAAAATAAACTTTTATACCTAATATTTTTTAATGAATAATATTTTTACTCCTGATACTGAAAATCTGAAATCAGATAATGTTATAACTTATAATTTTCCCAAAAGAACTACTCGAAAGAATATCCCAAAAACAGCCCCAAACGGAAAACCGTGGCCCAAGATCTCTATCGTTACTGTCTCTTTCAATATGGTAGATTATATCGAAGATACAATACTTTCGGTTATATCCCAGGAGTATCCTAATCTCGAATACATTGTCATAGACGGCGGCAGTAAAGACGGCACAGTGGATATTATTAAAAAATATGAACAATGGATCACTTACTGGATCAGCGAGCCTGACAGCGGTATGTATGATGCCATAAATAAGGGTTTTAAACATGCGACAGGTGAAATTATGGCTTATATTAATTCTGATGACAAATATCATTATAACGCTTTCTTCTCTGCTGCATCAATATTTTCAACCATGGAAGACGTTGACTGGTTACTCGGAAGAGCATCATTCTATAATGATGAGGGAACTATTGTTGACGTAAAGGATCTCAAAAAATGGAGCAAGCTGAATTACTATCTCGGAGAATATCAGTGGATACAGCAGGAATCTGTCTTCTGGAGAAGAAACCTCTGGCTTAAAGCCGGAAGTAAAATTAATACTGAACTGAAATATGCGGGTGATTATGAACTATGGCTGAGATTCTTCAGATTCGCTAAACTGTATTCTGTTGAAACCATATTTGCGGGATTCAGATTCAGAACTAAAGATCAGCTGTCACTTGATAAAATGGATTCGTATGTTTATGAAGTCGATATGGTGACTAATCTCTCCGGACTCCCCCGCGAAGATAAATATGCGATCAGAAAAATGAAGTTCATAAGGAATGTTGTTCTTAAAATTCCGCTGATAAGAAGATTTAAATTTATACGGAGAAATATAGAAAGAACATTTGATTATCCGCCAAAGATATGTTATGACTTCGGCAGCAGAAAATTTTTCAAGAATTACTCTCCGGTTTAATAAATTTTTAAAAATAAACTTCTCCTAATTTGATCAATGTAACAAAAACATATCTTCCTCCTGTTGAAGAATATTTTGACAAGATCAGATCAGTATGGGATAATAACTGGATCACAAACCAGGGTCCTCTTGCCGAAGAACTTGAAGCAAAATTAAAAGATCATCTCGGAGTAAAAAATCTTCTCCTTGTATCAAACGGAACAATTGCTCTTCAATTAGCAATAAAAGCTCTCGAACTCAAAAATGAAATTATCACAACTCCTTATTCTTATGTTGCCACTACTTCATCCATTCTCTGGGAAAACTGTACTCCCGTATTCTGTGACATTGAAGATAAAACGTTTTGCATAAATGCAGATAAAATAGAAGAACTTATAACTGAAAAGACAACAGGTATTCTTGCTACCAATGTCTATGGATTTCCATGTGATTATGATAAAATTAAATCAATTGCCGGTAAATATGGTCTGAAAGTTATTTATGACGGAGCTCATTCTTTCGGAGTGAAGATCAACGGCGAGTCTGTTTTTAATTCCGGGGATATCTCTACAGTGAGCTTTCATGCAACTAAATTGTTTCATACTATAGAAGGCGGAGCGATTATCACAAATGATGAAAAACTTTCGGCTAAGATGTTTCTTTACAGGGCATTCGGACATCTGGATGACGATCATTATTCTGTAGGGATTAACGGCAGAACATCGGAATTCAACGCGGCAATGGGTCTGTGTAACCTTCCAATGGTTAACATTTTCATTAACAGAAGAAAAGAAATGAATCTTTTATACAGAAACTTACTGAATGATACCGGTCTGAAATTTCCGGTCATCCCCGGAAATACAGAATACAATTATTCCTATTTTCCGGTTATTTTCAGTTCTGAAGAACAAATGCATTTCATTAAAAACAAACTTGCGGATAACAATATAAACGCGAGAAGATATTTTTATCCATCTCTGAATAAACTGCCTTATCTTAAAGGAAACAGTTGTCCTGTTTCTGAATCAATTGCAGTCAGAGTTCTGTGTCTTCCGCTTTATCATGAGTTATCAGATAAAGAGATTGAAGGAATAACAAAAATCATTTCAGTAAACTTAAAATAATAATCTGAATTCCCCAAAATGAATTCACCCGGACAGTCTGACGGTTCAGATATTCATAATAACTTATCAGCTTCAAATGCTTACATGCCGCAGCTTGATTCACTCAGGGCTTTTGCGGTTTTGTTTGTACTGATACAGCATTGGCTTACGGACAGAACCTGGCTGCTATCTGTTCCGTTTGGAATGATAGGCGTTACTTTATTCTTTGTACTGAGCGGATTTCTAATTTCCAAAATTCTTCTGCAAAGTAAGCCGGATGCCGGAGTGACTAACAACGGCTTGTTCCATATTCTGAAACAATTCTATATCCGGAGAACTCTCCGCATTTTTCCGATCTATTATATAACCTTGATAATACTTTTCATTCTCAATACTGAGAATATCCGTGATATTTTCGGCTGGTTCGTATTCTATGCATCCAATATTTATTTTTATAATATCGGTGACTGGGCAGGATTATTATCACATTTATGGACACTGGCAGTGGAAGAACAGTTTTATGTTATATGGCCTCTGTTAATGCTTTTTACTCCGAGAAAACATTTGTTAAAGGTAATTTTGATTATGATAATAACAGGTCCGCTGTCAAGATCAGTTATGTTTTACTTCAGCGATAAAAGTGAAATGACGACAGATCTCATAAGCATTCTTATGCCTACTTGCCTGGACTGCTTTGGACTCGGCGCATTACTTGCTTATCTTAAAATATATTCTGATAAGAATTTCGATTTTAAAGGTATATATGTTAATAATTTCATTCTGATAAATATTCTTTTCCTTTTCATTTCCGGATTCATGGATGAGAACATATATAAAATGTTTTTCTATAGATTCAGCGTTTCAGTTGTTTCACTTTTTCTCATCTCGAAAGCCGCAAACGGATTCGGAGGTCCTTTAAAAAGAATTTTTGAAAATAAGTTTGTGATGTATTTCGGGAAGATAAGTTACAGTATTTATCTGTTTCATGCGTTTATACCTCCATTATATAATTATTTCAAATTACCGCAATTTACAGGTATCTATTTCCGGTTTTTTATTCAGGCAGCAATATTAACATTGCTATCCTCAATATCTTGGTATATTATTGAAAAGCCTGTAATCAACTTAAAGAAGAAATTTAAATATCAATAAAATCAAAAAATCTTTTATACTGTAGAATAAACAGTTTTTAATTTTATAACTGAAAATTATTAAATATACAGCTTAATAGTATATTACCCCAAATAATAATTGAATTGAAGAATAAATATACATATATAACCTTACTGGCAATACCATTTTTACTTCTTGTGTATTCTGCGATAATGCGCTATGCGGAAGGACCGTTTTATCTGAATACACTATATGACCCCTGTTATGTATATCTTGTCAACTCCCTTAACTTAGCTCAGTTTATAAGTCCCGCTCATTTTGATCATCCGGGTACGCCCGTTCAGCTGATTGGCGCCTTAGTTATTAAGATCACGCACTTATTCAATAATAAGACCGGAAACATATCTGCAGATGTTTTATCCGATCCTGAATATTATCTGAGTATCATACATATAACTTTAGCGGTTATTAACTGCATAATATTATTCATTTCATCTGTAATAATATACAAAGCGACAAACAACATATATGTCAGTTTGCTGCTTCAGTTATCCCCTTTTATATCTTATATGGTTTCGTATGAATTATCAGTTGTAACTGCTGAAACATTTATGATCCCCGTAATTATGCTTCTGATCGCTTATTCCATTAAATTCATATATTCCGGTAAAAGATCTGAAACGGGATTTGTAATAATTTTTGCTGTTTTTTGCGGATTAGGCATGGCTGCTAAAATAACTTTTGCTCCTCTGGTTATTATTCCTCTTGTTTTACTTAATGGCTATAAGAATAAATTAAAATTCTCACTGTTTACCTGTTTTTCATTTATGATATTCTTTCTCCCTTCCATTTCCAATTTTAATTTTTTCGGCAGTTGGGTTAAGAACCTTTTTATTTTTGACGGTCTTTACGGAAAAGGAAATCCGGATATTATCGATATACAGACATTCCTGATTCATCTGAGAAATATATTTTCCGAGAATCTGATTTTTTTCATCATATTCCTTCTGATATTTTTAACTCTAATGATCACTTTCCAGAAATTAAAAAAATCCGGAAAGAATGACCAGATCAGATCTGAATCAAAACTGTTATTGGCAATTTTCTTATCAATGTTATTACAGATAATAATCGTAGCCAAACATTACTCGGGACATTATATTGTTCCCGCCGTTATGCTTTCTGTTACTGGTTTATTTTTATGCATCAGATTATATTCAGATACAGGATTTGTATTTGCCGGGAAAACAGTTTCCAATAATATTTATATCTCAATAATTGTTATAATATTTTTTATAACTTCTGCCGATACTGTTATCAATTATCAGCAGCAGAATACTTTAAAGGAGAATGCCTTTGCTACCATGAATTTTGCTGAAGATGTTTCAGAAAAAGGCATTTTAATTTCATCCTATGGCAGTTCCTCTAAGTCCTATGCCCTCGCATTTTCTACAAACTGGGCGGGCAAAAATACTGAAAAATATAAAAATATAATTCATGATTTATATCCGAAAGATCTTTATTATGACTTCTGGGACAACAGGATCTATTCTGTATCCGAAGCCAAATCGCTGATCAAAAATTTTCCTGATGATCTTAAGATATATTTTCAGAATAAATACACGGAGTCAAATGAAAAGATAATTGAAGACCTTCAGAAAAATTATAATTTCAGGAATTACACAATATCCAATATTTATAATTCAGATAACGGTGAAAAAATTTTTGAAATATGTCATAAAAAGTAAGTTATATTTTATATTTCAAATTTGCATTTTATACCCATCTAAATTAATTTCAAATCAGTTTAACTGCCTTCGTGAATTCAGCCGCGTCTAACGTAATTTCCGAAATGAACTCTCTTGCCAAAGACAGGGATAAATGGATAAAAAAAAACAAGTATTATTATGATAATCTGATAAACTTCCTTAGATTCAACATACCGGAAAACAGTAAGATCATTGAGATTGGCTGCGGTACGGGATTCCTGCTTGAACAGTTAAATCCATCGAAAGGCGTCGGCATTGACCTGTCTCCCGAAATGGTTAAAACCGCGAAACAGAATTATCCCGCTTTTGAATTTTATGAAATGAATGCCGAAAATATAACTCTTGACGAAAGTGAAAAATATGATTTTATTATTATTTCAGATACTATCGGATATTTTGAAGACGTTCAGCTGGCTTTTGACCAGATACAGAAATTATGCAATGATAAAACAAGGATAATTATCACTTATTTTAATTTTCTGTGGCTTCCTGCTTTAAATCTGGCGGAGACGCTTAGACTGAAAATGCCGCAGGTCAGAAACAACTGGCTGGATATTGCCGATATCTCAAATTTACTTGATCTTACCGGTTTTGAAATGATCAGCTCCGGCAGAAAATTTCTGATGCCTTTTTATGTTCCATTATTTTCAGGATTTATAAATAAGTTTGCCGCTAACCTTCCATTGCTTAACAGACTCTGTCTTACAAAATTTATAATTGCAAAAAGAACCGGAGTAAAAGAAGAACAGGATACAGTCAGCGTTATAGTGCCTGCAAGAAATGAAAAGGGGAACATAGAACAAATAGTTAAAAGAATACCTCAGATGGGCAAACATACGGAAATAATTTTTGTTGAAGGAAATTCGACAGACAATACATTTGACGAGATAAAACTGGTTTGTGAGAAATATTCAAATGAGTATGATCTGAAATATGCTCAGCAGGACGGAAAAGGTAAAGCCAATGCCGTAAGAAAAGGATTTGAAATGGCGCAGTGTAAGATCCTGATGATACTGGACGCGGATATGACAGTTCCCCCGGAAGACCTGTCAAAGTTTTATGAAGCTATTCATACAGGCAAAGGCGAATTCATCAACGGTTCCAGACTTGTTTATCCGATGGAGAAAGATGCAATGCGGACTCTTAATATAATGGGTAATAAATTTTTTTCAATGATGTTTACATGGATACTGAATCAAAGAATAAAAGACACTTTATGCGGCACAAAAGTTCTGACTAAAAAAAATTATGAAGAACTGAAAGAAGCGAAAAAATTTCTGGGAGATTTCGATCCGTTCGGAGATTTCGATCTTATCTTCGGAGCATCGAAAATGAACTTAAAATTTGCCGAGATACCGATCAGATATAAAGCGAGAGTTTATGGTTCCACTAACATTTCGAGGTTCCGGCATGGATGGATGCTGCTGAAGATCACTTTCTTCGCAATGAGAAAATTTAAGTTCACATGATAGTAAGCAACTTATTTTTACCACTACGGCACAAAGACACTAAGAAATGATCTAAGACACATCGGTAGATCAATAAAAATATAAAACAATAATTTAATTTATTTTTTATTTTTTTTTAAACTTAAGGTAAGTAACTGACTTTTAAGTTTTACGCTTTAGAAATTTCACTTTAAATAAATGACTCATGAAAATTATTAATCGTTCTTCTATCTTTGTGTCTTAGTGCCTTTGTGGTGAATAAATTTTTATAGAACATGGAGAATATTTTAGCCAAACATAAAGCAACCTGGGAAAAGAAAAAAATACTGAGAGTGATCTATGAAGAATGGTATAAGAAAATAATCAGCGATCTCAGTAATACAACCGGTAAGACAGTTGAGCTTGGCGCCGGCAGCGGCAATTTTAAAGACTATATGCCGGAGGTTATCTCCGCTGACATAGATAAATGCGACTGGCTGGACATGTGTTTTGATGCGCACAAGATGCCGTTTGAGGATGACAGTCTTGCAAATATTGTTATGATAGATGTGCTTCATCATTTATATAACCCGGTTCAGTTTCTTAATGAAGCGCACAGAGTTTTAAAAAAAAGAGGAAGAGTAATAATGCTTGAACCTTTCCCCTCTCCTTTTTCTCTTCAGATCTATAAAAGATTTCATCCGGAACCGTTTATATTTGATGTTGATTATTTTTCGAAGACAGATATACAGGAAAAAGATCCCTGGGATTCAAATCAGGCGATACCTTATCTGATATTTTTTAAGAATGCCGATAAATTTGAGAAAGATTTTTCAGAAAAATTTGATATAGCAAAAAAAGAAAAGTTAAGTTTTATTCTTTATCCTGCATCAGGGGGATTTGAGAACAAGTCAATGATACCGGATTTTATGATAACGCCGTTCAGGATAATTGAAAAGACTTTAAAGCCGTTAAGGTCTTTCCTGGCGTTCAGGTGTTATATTGTACTCGAAAAAGTAGGTTAAGTATAGTGATATAGAGTGTACAGAGTGTATAGAGCTTGAAGGAAGATGACAAATAAATCTAATGAAAGCATAATTTCCAATACTCAATGTATCATTTTTTAGTAAAATTTCAATCCAAATTGAATACAAGCACTTCTTTTTAAAGCCACCTTCATTTCCTTTTCTTTTTTGCTTCATTTTACTTTTTTAAAGAAGCTAAAAAGTTTTTAAATTCTTAGCAAAGAAAATATCCTTCTTATCAATTTTTATTGAAACCAGAATTGTTACAAAACTAATACGGATTTATATTCTATTTTATTTGTCACAAGTTTATTCTTTATTTTAACAAAAATAATTTTCCCTGTGAGATTTTTTAATCATAATTCTAAAAATTCATTCCAATTAATATTGCCATATGTTAAAAAGTAACGTCTTTTTTAAGTTAAAAATATTACATTTTTGAATGGCAAGTCAATGTTCAATACTTGTTGCAATGTAATTGATAATCGAATTATAAAATACTATTTTAGCTAAAAAAAATAAGGAGTCTAACACAAAAATGAAAATAAATAATTTTTATCAGAGCAAGAGTTATATCATTCTTTTACTAATATTTGTTTCAACTAATTTTTCTCTTGGAGCGGTAAAAATTTACCAGACAGGTGACCTAAAAAGTAATGGTTCAGGTAGTATTAAGATAGTCTATAGCGCTAATGAAGATGAATTAAAGGCTAACAAATTTACAATAGGAAATTTCCATTTTTCAGAAGAACAGGCAAGAAAGCAATTTACTTCACCAAACACTAATGTAAAGAATGTAAAACTTGATTTTGATCAAAAGGAATCTAGGTATTTTATTACAGTTGATGTAGATTTCAAAGATATAAACAAACTCTCCGATGCAAGAGGTTTTTCAAATGTGAAAGCAAGTTATAAAAGCACAGACACAGGAAATGTTTTCAGATATATAATTCTTGTGAATCCTGAATTGTATAAGAAATTCAGCAGTCAGTCATATATTATGAATTTCGAAAGCAAGGTAAAGTCTTCTAATGGATCAATAAAAGGTAATACTGTTACTTGGGGTAACAGGTCAAAAGATAACTCTGATTTCAGTAAGGATGTATATTTAACTGCAACAACTGAATCAGACGGAAAACTTAATGAGTCAAAAGTTGAAGGAGAACAGGAAAAATCATGTGGATTATTTGGGATTGAATTACCTTTAATTCTTGCAGGAGCATATTTCTATTCCAATAAATTCAGGAAAAAATAGTTTTCATTAATATTAATATTTCTCAAATGAAAAAGCACTTTTATAAAGTGCTTTTTTTTTGAGAATTTTTAAGAACCAAATTGATGACTTATTCTTTCTTCCACATAAAATTATAAGAAAGAGGTTTTCCGAATTCCTGATAAGATTTATTAGTAGTATACTGCCAGTTTTTGGAATAATATTCTTCTGACATTACAAAGAGCTCAGGATCTTCCACCATAGTCTTTAATGGGATAAATTTATTGATCATATTTTCATTCTTGAAAAAATATGGCATTATCTCATTTGTCCAGATCAATGAATCCAGCCAGACAACGTCAATACAATGAACAGAATATCCCCCGGGCTTTAAGACTCTGTTTATATCTTTCCTGATATTTTCATAAGTTTCAACATCATCCAGCGGAACATGTTCGAGAGTGGAAATTGAAAATACCAGATCAAAATAATTATCAGGCAGTTCTTCATTAAAATTTCCCATGTAATCGTACACAAGACGAAAGCCTGTTGTATCAATATCAGTAGGTCCGTTGCCTACTCCCTCAAGCTTGTCAATATTCCAGCACTCATAATCATTCTTAAAGTGTTTAAGTATTCTTGAATCTCCGCCACCAATATCAAGGATCTTAGAACCGGGTGGAATATTTAATTTAATAAAAGAATACATAAACAGATCCTGA
Source organism: uncultured Ignavibacteria bacterium (assembly GCA_937872315.1). Lineage (GTDB taxonomy): Bacteria > Bacteroidota > Ignavibacteria > Tepidaquicellales > Tepidaquicellaceae > JAGPCH01. The sequence goes on from CALMST010000268.1 coordinate 11,707, forward strand.
TATACTTTAAGATCGCAATTGTCAGGATCAACCTTATAATTAAATAACTGCTCATCATAATTGCTAAGAATAAACAGATCAAAATGGTTTTTCTTGGAATATGTGAAGTTATTGAATTTTTCTGGTGTCAAAAATTTTGGAGAATATTTTTTTATCATTTTTTTTAATTATCTATAATTAATAATTTTTATTACTTTTTTTTAAGCAGTATACCTGTCTGAAAACCATAAGCTTCTTTATTTACTGAAACAACATCAAAGAGATTATTAATCGATTCGCAAAAGTATTCTATATCATAAAATACCTGTGATCTTGTTCCTCTCATACCTACAATTTTCAAAAAATTATCGCCAGCATTTATGAAAGTCTGATTTTCTCTTACATATTGAGAAAGCCAAATTTTAACATATATTTTAGATGTTTTTAGTAATTTTAGAGAATGTTTATCATTCACAGTAATATAAACTCTACCATTCGTGTTAATGATTCTTCTGAGCTCAAGAAGCCAGCTCTCTACCAGATCATCTATATGTGTAAAAACCGAACCTGCGTATATCAGATTAAAATAATTATCTTCAAAAGGAAGATGTGGAATTGTAGTTGTCGTCGCAAAATTAAAAGGAGGTTTTAAAAAATTATTAGCCCATGTAATGTGATCTGAGCTGATATCAGTTCCCCAAATTTCAGCGGTATTGGAATAAGGAAATAACCACCTTAACATTCTTCCCGCACCACAACCAAAGTCCAATATCCTCTTGCAATAATTTATATCAAAATCTGCATTATCTAAAATCTTTATCATTTTTTCCGTTTGTATCCGTCCGTACAGATATTCCTTTGTTGTATTTCCATATCCTAGCCAAAGATTTTGTGGCGGAATTGGCAATCCATTTTCACAAACTTCAGAATATTCTTTTTCACCAGTAATAACATATGAATCCGAATCCTCTTTATAAGGAAAATATATTGCAGATTCTATATTCTTTTCAAGTATTTGTCTTTTTTTTATATCTAGTATTTTTTCTATTTTTTTTTCTATTGGAACTTTAGAAGATTCAATTTCTATATATGTATTTTTAATTTTTTGTTTTACCCATTTCCTAACAGGTTTAGTAATTTGCATTTTTTGATCAAATTTATAATTAGATTTAAATATGCTTAACAAATATTGAATCTTCAATTCAATTAATACTCGGATATTGTTAAAAGTATTAAATAAGAATATCTTTTACAAATTCTAATCTTATTCTTTCTTTTGATTGTTAATTACATCAATATGATGTTCGCAAAATTATAACTTCAGTTTTATTCTTCGGGTTGTAAATCCGGGATTATACCATTTTCTATATGACTGCTTATAGGAATATTGAAATATTCTGCTGTGTGGTTGATACTAATAAAATTTGAGGTACTTTGCTTAAACAGCGAAACCTGATTCAGCTTAGATACTTTACCCTTGTTGATCCTTGCTTTTGATTTTAGCAGCTATTGATAAAATTTAAGTTTTTTTATCAATAGTCTAATAAATATATTATTATATTTAAATACATCGCTAATCAAATACCAGTTGCTGCATTTTTTACTAATGTATTGTGATTCGTTCCAATTACTCTAAATCAGCCGATCATAAACTTTTGTTGTTAATTTTCTGATCTTGAATAAAAATTTTCTCACAGCCATTTACTTATGTGATCAAACTTTTGTCTTATAGGAAATTTTTATTGAATAGTGCTATAAAGAATCCTACTTTAGGTTTTCTTAATATAATATTTTTACAGAAAATTCTTTTTTTGGTTTTTATACTACCTTTAAGGATAAAATTATATTGTGATTGATTTGTAATTTTAAAAAATTTTAATTATTTTAAAACACTCCCCAAAAATAACTCAAAAACAAAAATTTTATATAAACTGAATTATATAATTCAGTTCTTTTTATAATTAAAATAATATACCTATGAAGACAATCTTACTTACTGCCATCTTTTTTTTAATTTCTTTTGAATTATCTGCTAGAATCATTTACATACAACCTGTACAAAATGCCAAATATGTAAGTGTAAACAATAATATTATTATTGGATTTGACGAAACTATTTTAAGCTCCAATATCGGATCATTAATTAGTGTAAGAGGAACAATTAGCGGTCACCATTCAGGAGAAATAATTTTAACAGATAATTTTAAAAAATTGATTTTTAAGCCACACCATTCTTTTGCTTTTAATGAAAAGGTCGAAGTTAAACTAAATAATTTAAAGACCTCATTTAAAGCAAATAATAAGCTGTCATATGTTTTTCAAACCCAGGAGGTAAAGCTTGAAGTAGATTACAAAAAATATTTACTTGATGAATCTGCAGAATCGAATAAAAGTATATTACATTCTGACAATTACGCAACTTTACCGAATCTTTCAGTCACTGTATCAAATAATCCGTCTCCGGGAAATTTATTCATAACCTGTAATCAAAGTATGCCTTACCAATCATATTACATGGAATCCGACAATGCCGGCAATATCTCGTACAATCAGGAGCATACAGTACAAATAATTGATGTAAAAAGGCAATCAAACGGTTTAATAACTTACCATAAAGGGACAAAACATTATGCCGAGAATAACCAACATGTAATTGTTGACAGTTTTGCCTGCGGAAACGGATATACTACGGATGTCCACGAGCTTGTGGTTTTGAATAACGGGCATGCTTTAATGCTAAGTTATGATCCGGAGCCGGTCGATATGAGCCAGATCGTTCCGGGAGGAGATTCTAATGCGATAGTTACCGGATTGATCCTTCAGGAAATCGATGAAAATAAGAATGTAGTTTTCCAATGGAGAAGTTGGGATCATTATAATATTGTTGATGCAATTTATGTAAACCTTTTGGGTCCAACTCCTGATGTAGTTCATGGAAATGCTATAGAATATGATAATGACGGAAATTTTCTTTTATCCGCGAGGCATTTGAATGAAATTAGCAAAATCGACCGCTCAACCGGAGAATTTATCTGGCGTCTCGGTGGAGTAAACAATGAATTTACCCTTGTTAACGACTCTGTATTTTTTCATTATCAGCATCATATAAGAAGAATTGATAACGGGAATATTACACTTTTTGACAATGGAAATTTTCGTGATTCACTTTATTCAAGAGCTGTGGAATATCACTTGGATGAGCAAAATAAAATCGCAACTTTAGTGTGGCAATACAGGAATTCTCCCGAAATATATGGCCCAAACAGAGGATCTGTTCAAAGACTGAAAAATGGTAATTCATTAATATGCTGGGGTGGAGCCCCAACACCTACTTTAACTGAAGTTACCCCAAGTGGTGATATTGCTTTGGAAATGTCACTCCCATTAGGACAAAATTCTTACAGGGTATTTAGAGATGAAGTAAATCTGACATTGAATGCTAAAATGGCTATTGAAGGATTTTATAATACAGTATCAGACAGGCTAAACTTGAGAGATACTGTCAGAGCTTACATTAGAAGCTCAAGTTTGCCTTTTAGTATTGTTGATTCTTCAAAATCAGTTATTGATTCTTTAAACTTCTACGGAAATTTCAGATTTTATTCCGTACCATCAGGAACTTATTATATTTCAACCAAACATAGGAATGGTCTAGAAACCTGGAGCAAAGCAGGTGGGGAATCAATTTCATCCGGTGATGTCTATCAGTATGATTTCACGAGTGCAAACTCTAATGCTTACGGAAACAATGTAGTACTCAAAGGATCAAAATATTGCATCTACAGCGGTGATGTAAATCATGATAATAATATCAACCTAAATGATGTTATCGCAATTTCAAATGACGCTTCTGGTTATGCTGCTGGATATATTGATACTGATGTTAATGGCGATTATGTCACAGATTTGACTGATGAGTTAATTACTTATAATAATGCTGTAAACTTTGTTTCAATTATTCAACCATAATCTTATTCAATTTTAAAATACATATAAAAAATATTTTCAAAATAATCAAAGCCGGATTTTTTTATTCGGCTTTTTTATTTGTGAATTATAAAAAATCAAATTAGTCTAAGAACTAGTCAGATTTGTAAATAACCCAACATATTTTACATTGTATTATTTTCAGAATAAATGCTAATCTTAAAAATTTTTTACTCCCCGGCAGAGTTTATGACGATCTTCCATTTCCACTCATTTTCGGCTATCTAACCGCTCTTCGCAAGAAACCACAAATAACTGTCCGGTTTGACTTTCATATTCACTATTTCCATCCTGAACTCTTCAAGATTCCTCTTTCTTATTTTTTCATTTGCAGAGTTTTCCACTATCCTGATAAACTTTCCGAATGTTGTAAGAAAATTTTTTAAATTATTGTAATCAAAATCATTGAGCTTTTTATTTCTTGTAAGATATTTTCTAAGGTTGGAAAATACCGTATGCATACTTATAAAATCCCCGAGCTCGAAATATGATCTGATTATCATTATCTTCGACAGATAATAGTAGTTTGGAAATTTTCCGGATACCTGCGAACCTGAAGCTATTGCTTTTTCATATTCACCAATGAAATAAAAATATTTCATATATCCCAGATTATAACTGTCATCATTTGCTCCGGATGTAAGTATCCTGTCATATTTAAAAATAAACTCTTTTAACCAGTCACGTTTGTTCAGTGTAATTGCAAGATTGACAATAGTGACAAATGACAGAAAATATTTTCTTCCCTTTCTTATTTTTTTTATTGTTTCGGGATCCTTTTTTATATAAAGATTATCACAGAGTTCAAACAGAAATTTGTTGGCTTCTTTCACATTACCTCGTTTTTTGGATCTTATTTTCAGATAGGCGCTTAATATGACCTCGTAAAAATCATAGATCATATTTCCTGTTAATTTCTTCTTTGATCTTTCAAAATAATCCTCAATAGTTTTAAGATATTTCATTTCATAATTCTCATAAAACCGGACAATCAGATAAAGCATATATATATAAGGGTGATGAAGTTTTATAAGTTTTATATTCTTTTCAACATATGCCATTACATTTTCATAAAAATGATATTCGACTTTGAAATCTTTAGTCACATATATTTCAGAAACAATATTGTCATAATAATTATTCAATTGCATTGCCACAAAAAAATAACTGAGTGATCTGCTTTTAAGCTCATGAGCTGAGGCAACCCTGCTGTCATTGTTTGTGTGATAATGATTGAAATTTTCTTCCTCAGTTTTGAACATATAATAGTACAAATTAAAATCTGTCACATACAATTTATTTATTTTTTTCCTGAATTTTTTTAAAAGGATTCTGTATCTGTTTTTTAAATCCTTATTGTTATATATACCGAGTAACACGAGATCTTTCTGGTAATCATCCTCTTCCTGTTTTAAACGGACTAGAAATCTGTCAAGGATATTTCTGAAATCGGTGAGAAGCTTCCTTACTTTGATGATATTAATGTTTTCTTCTTTATAAACTATAAGAGAAATTTTTTCCGGAGTAATATCTTCTTTTCTAATACCGGGATATTTAGGATGAAGATAATTATATAATCTGACAATTGTGGAATAAGAGTTGTTGGATCTGGAATTTATGTGCAATCCGAATTTTTCCAGTTCCTCCTCAGACAGTTTATTTAAAATATCTATCACTTTGCCAAAAATTAATTTTTAAAATATTCCCGGAAACCTTTGTAATAATTGACTTTTCCGGATTTCTTCAAAAATAATTTCACTTCGTACTTAAAAAAAAATGTCCTTTGACAAATTTTCAAAACTTAAATACTTTTGTATAAACATGTAATTAAGATACAAGAAGTAAAATTTTTAAAGTGCTTAATGGAAAATTATAAAACTGAAAATTAAAACAAAATGAAGAAGCCTGAAATAAAAATATTCTGTGATACGATAATAAAAAATTCACTATCAAAACTATGTGATTCATTTTTTCAGACAGGATCCGGCTCTATTATTTTGTTGAATATAAATTTTTTCCGCATTTATATTGGTTCAGCTGTTGAAAAAAATAAATTCCATGACTTTAAAGATTACATAACGGTGAAAAATGAAGTTTGTAAATTAAAAAATTCTTACCCGGTGTATTTATTCTTAAAAGTATTTAACAATATTTTTTATTTCTCCCGGATAATACTTTATTTCTCCTGGAAAAAACTTTATTTCTCCGGGAATAAACTTTATTTCTTTGGAAGAAAACTTTATTTCTCCGGAAGAAAACTTTATTTCTCCGAAAGAAAACCTTATTTCTTTGGAAGAAAACTTTATTTCTCCGAAAGAAAACCTTATTTCTCCGGAAGAAAACCTTATTTCTCCGAAAGAAAACCTTATTTCTCCGGAAGAAAACCTTATTTCTCCGGAAGAAAACCTTATTTCTCCGGAAGAAATTTTTTTTTCTCCCGGATAATACTTTGTTTCTCCTGGAAAAAACTTTATTTCTTTGGAAGAAAATTTTATTTCATCAGGGGGGATATTAAGAAAATGACCAATAGTTAACAGTAATAATATTATAAAGTCTGATTTTCAAATAAAAATTAAGTTTAAGCCGTCACAAAAGTTTTCACGTGAAAAATGAAACAAAACACAAGCACTATCTCTGATTTACAAAGTACAAAAAATCAAATTAAAAAATTTAACCGAAGGGAAAATTAAAATGAAAACAACATTTATTCCGGTAAAGAACAGTGAATTAAATTCTTTTGAGAATAACTTTAAAGTTAAACTTTCTTTGCACGCAAATTCACTTGGTATAGATCCGGCAGAAGTAACCGAAGTAGTTCAGGTTCTTGATGAAAATATTAACGCATACACAACAATGGTTTCACTCAGAAACCAAGCCAGTTCTTCTTATGCGGAATATAAGATCAAAAAATCCATAGCTCTGAAAGAGCTGCGAAGAATATCCAAAAAGATCAAATCTTCAAAAGGTTATGATATTTCAATTGGTGAAGATCTTGATATAATAAGTCCAAGACATATTGAGTTAGTTTCTTCAGAAAAGAAACCTGAGCTCAAGGTAAAGGTTGACGGACATAAGGTGATAATAAGGTATAACAAAGGTGTATCTGATATGATAAATATATATTCAAGGAGAGGAAATGAAGCTGAATTTACTTTTCTTGATGTGTACAAGGACCTGTTTTATGAGGACGATCGTCCGAAAATAGAATCCGGAAAACCTGAGCAAAGAGAATATTATGCATTCTTTAAGGAAAAGAAATCGGAGATCGGAAAGAGATCCGATATTGTTAAAATAGTTGTTCCTTAAACCGGATCCCGGTATTTGTGAAATATGAAAGGACCGCAGAGACATGCAATTGCATGTCTCTGCTTTTATATCCGAGAAATAACCCCCGGCAAAGTCAGAGTCTTTGTTGTTTTTCCTGTACTCACCGATGAAATTTTACTTTTATCTGCTTCCCAAACCCCTCAGACTGTCCGAAAACAATTCAAGTATATCTGCCTCAAAGGTACTGTATTAAAAT
>CALMST010000269.1 GCA_937872315.1 uncultured Ignavibacteria bacterium
GGCACAAAAAAAAAGCCGGAATTTTCATTCCGGCTTTTTATATAATTTCTTATACTTCTAAGAAACTAACGAGTAACTTATAAGATAAAGATCTTATTTGATAAGAACCATTTTCTTAGTTGTTACGAAGTTTTGTCCTGTTCCTTCAGCATTGATTCTGTAGAAATACATACCACTTGCTAAGTTTGCTCCGTTGAACTGAACAGTGTAATAACCTGCAGTTTTAACTTCGTTAACTAATTTAGCAACTTCTCTACCTGAAATATCATATAAAAGAATACTTACTTTTCCGTCATACGGTAATTCATAATCAATCTTTGTTGTAGGATTGAATGGGTTTGGATAGTTTTGTGATAATGCATAAGCTGTAGGTACACCAACGATAACTTCTGCGCTTAACTCATGATAGTTAGCTGTTCCGTTGAAGTCAACTTGTTTTAATCTGTATGTGTAATGACCTGTTGATACGCCTCTGTCATTGTATTTGTAGTTCTGAATTTCAGTTGTTGTTCCGTGTCCTTCAATTTCACCAACTTTTGTCCACTCATTTGAGTTAGAGATTGATCTCTCGATCTCAAATTTTTGATTGTTTGTTTCTGTAGCTGTTGACCAGTTTAATTCTACATTGTTTCTTGTTACTGTTGAAACGAAACTTGCTAATTCTACAGGAAGCGGATCATTGTTACCTTCTACAAAATAAACACCGGCTGAATCATATAATGCCTGTGCATATTGCGGGTTAGCTGAATCAGGTCCCGGAGGGTTTGGTGCAAAGTAAGCTAAGAATGTATTAGGAGCTGTTGGTCCACCTCTCCATTGAAGATCTAATGGTTGTTGATTGAATGAATGTCCATTAGTAATAAGTTTCATTCTTAAAGCTTTTGTTCCTGGGAATTGATTTCCAATGAAAAAGTTAATGCTTGAGTTAGGAAGGTTTCCGGAAGTTTTTAAAAGTCCTGTGTTAGGTCTTCCTGTTTGTGCATCCCAGTTAGTAACAGTGTCAACCTGGAATGTAGGTGGTCTTAATCCCGGAGGAAGATCTGTCTGTGCTCCAAGGTTTGTTAAAACTAAATTACCAACACTTGGGTTTTGGAAAATGTTTCTGTTAAAATACCAGTTGTACTGTGCGCAGCAGAATTCGAACGGCTGAATTCCCGGCTGACCGTAATTGGTCTGTAAGATGTAAACATCCCAGAATACTAAACTATCCTGACCGTTAGCGCCTGGTTGCATAGTAATGTTCTTTGCAGTCATAGTGAAAGTCGGCCAATTCTCTGGCGGAACTTGCGCAAACGATGTGTTAAGAACAAAAGATAAAAGGAACAATGTTACAAAAAATTTGAATGTGTTTTTCATTGTTTGTTTTTGTTTGGTTAGTTAATAAATGTTTTTTAATGTGTTTTATATTTTATATTTGCTACAAATTTAACAGGATATATACTTATTGTCAATTCTTTTCTATCTGACTTTGACAATTTAATATGTTCTTAACAATGAGACTTTTTTGATCATTTAGCCTGTATAATATAATCTCAATCTATGAAAAAAGAAACTGTTATTAAATTCTCATTTACGGGTTTAAAGCTCATATACACTGTATCCGCAGAAATGCTTAAAAAAAAATTTCATTTGATATTACATTTGCATTTAATAAATAAGTGATCAGCGATTACTCCTATATATGGGAATTATAAAAAAAAATTTTATTTTTTTAAAAAAAATCCTTTGTATACAATTTCATCAGTTTTAAAAGCTTAGCTCTGTAATACAGATTTTCTGTATTCTGTATCATAAATAATTTTGAAAGCCCGCGCTGAAATATTTTTTTTAAGAGAAAATCAATTCCCCGGTAATATTAATCTCTTTATATTTTATATTTTATATTTAAAGGTAAAATAATGATAATGCGGATATTCCGGAAAGATAAAAATGCTGTATATTTACAAATCAAAAGCGGTCAGATAAAAACAGCATACACCTTATAATGCTTACAGATTATCGTATCCGATACTTATCTCACCGGAGTTGAATTTCTTTCTGTTGTTTTTATCATCGATGACAACCAGTCCGCCGTCAGTATCTATATTTTCAACTTTATAGCTTATCCCTTCCCCGTCATTGAACTGTCTGAAAGATATCTCTTTACCGATAATATCAGTATTACTTTTCCATAATGACATAAGCTTTTTGCCGTCATTGATCAGATCCAGGTTTTTATAAAAATTCAGAATGATATTTTTAAGCAGCAGTGTTTTATCCATTTCAGAACCTGACTCTTTTAATATAGAAGTAGCCTTGCTTTTTATTCCGTCGCTGAATTCGCTGCAGTTAACATTTATGCCCGCTCCTATTATAAAATTCTTTGTTTCGGATCTAAGGTCCCGGACATCAGTCAGAATGCCTGAAATCTTTTTACCGTTAAACAGAATATCATTCGGCCATTTTAAAAACAGATTATCAGCTGATCGTCCAGCGCAAATTTTTTTTATAGAATTAAAAATAATGTATGAAGTATAAAAATTTATCAGAAAAATATCATCTATTCCGATATTGATCTTTTTTACGAGAGTGAATGTGAGATCTTTTCCGGGAGCTGATTCCCAGTTGCGGCTGAATCTTCCTGACCCTTTGGTTTGCTTGTCTGTTATAAGAAGAGTATTGTCGGGGAGATCATGTTTCCTGGCGTATTCATTTGTTGACCCGATCTCATCAAAAAACATTATTTCACTTAAACAGTTGTCTTTTATCAGTTCCTTTTTTAAAAGTTCAATGTTCAATTTGAAAAATTAAAAATTATATGTAAAATGAAAAATTTAAAAATTAAATCCCTCTACCTAATACCTAATACCTAATACCTAATACTTAATACTTAATGCCTGCAAAACCATTCATTCCGGTTTTGCAGGTTTCGAATCAGTTTTGGCTTTTGACGGTTTATCATTATCTTTCAGATCTTCTTCAAGATCTTTTTCCAGTTTTTCTTTGGTCGAAGATTTTTCATTTTTGAGATCATCCTTATTACCGTCAAGATTATTTTTCTTTACCGTATTATTGTCTTTTGCAATTCCGTCATAATCATAAGTGAGCGCGGCATAGCAGTCGACTCTTCCAAAGCCGTAATATTTATCCCATCCCGGTTTATCTTCATTCGGGTTACCTGTCAGATCTTTAGCCGAATATTTGATTATCTTTTTTAATTCTTCATTTGTTCTTGATTTATCCTGCGCAAGCAGAAGAGAGGCAATACCGCTGACAATGGCAGTTGACTGTGAGGTACCGCTCCAGTACACATCATAATTCGTATTGCTTTCATAGTCCAGACCGTAGATCTTATTACCCGGAGCTACGACAGAAATATGCGGACCATAACAGCTTCCGCCTCCCCATGAGAATTTTTTACATCTGCTGTCGTCAGTATCAGTGGCGCCAACGGCAAACACTCCCTGAAAACTTGCGGGATAATAATCCCTGTCATCGCCTTTATTCATCATAGCAGCAACGATCAGAATACCGTTTTCATTGGCATATTCCACGGCAGTATTAAGTACTTTGGAATAATCATCACCGCCTTCGCTCATATTGATTATATCTGCGCCGTTATCCACGGCATACTTGATAGATTTAGCCCACCATTTATATTCACCGCTGTTATTATCATTAAGATTTTTAACATTCATAAGTCTGCATTTTCCGTCTATACCGGCAAATCCTATGGAATTATTCAGATCAGCGCCGATCACAGTTGCAATATTGGTACCGTGTCCGAAACCGTCCATTGGTTTTCTGTCATTGTAAGCAAAATCCCATCCTGATACATCATCGACATAACCGTTATTATCATCATCAATTCTGTTATTTGGAATTTCTTCCGTGTTTATCCACATCCTGTTAACCAGATCGGGATGATCATCTTTTATACCCGAATCAAGTATAGCCACGACCACATCTTCATTTCCGGTCTCTATTTCCCAGGCAGCCGGCATTTTAATATCAGCGCCTACTTTTGCATTTCTCCCGCCTGATGAAGGTTCTACCGAACCGGAATTTTTCAGATACCATTGTTTGTAATACATTTCGTCATTAGGTTCAAAGTAGGAGATCTTCTTACTGAAGAGCCTGTCAAACACTGTGCTTTTTACCCCGGCAGCATATCCTTTATAATTCAGCTCGGAATATTCCACATTTTCATTTTTATTAAATTCATTTACGGCATCTTTCAATTCTTCATCATCAAAATAGCCGTCATCATTACTAAGGCTGAAAGAGTAGATTTTTTCCATGCCGAGTTTATCATAAATATCTTTTCTGCCGTTATTGAGATTGAAAACCTTTGAAATTTCAGTGATTCTGTATTTTCGGATAATGTCATCGAGTGAGATCAGACCGGTCTGCAGAGAGATCCTGCCGGTAGCTTCAGATACAGGGAGAATGGTTCTGGTTTTCACAAAAAAATCTACGGAAGAGTAATTTTTGTTTTCTGTTACATTTGTTTTCGAACTGCCTGTGAAAAAGACAGCAATAGTAAACACAAAAATCAGGAGAAATATTTTTTTCATAATATTTTTTAGAAGTTATATGCGACCCCGAGACTAAGTCTCAGACCGTCAACATATATTTTTGAATTTAAGTTTTTATCAAGCTGATAAATTGTTCCGTTTGAATTAATGACAGATGCCGGGTATTCACTTTTCACTGTATATTCTCCCTGGCTGAACCTGATCTCGAATACTCCCGAAAAATGTTTTGAAATCAGAAATTCCATTCCGCTTAATACAAGGAAACTGTATCCGGGCTGTTTGGATACTGTTTTACTTTCAATATTTAAAATTGTGCGTTTCCTGTCCCCGAAATATGCTCCAAGTCCTCCTCCTAAAAAGATCTCTATGTCATCTGAAAAATTCGGGATATTGAAATATCCGGTAAATTCCACCGGGACCATCCATAGTTCTTCCGTTACTCTTGCTCTTAACCTGGTGGTTTCATCCTGAAATGTCTGAATGATCTCATTATCATATATATAGAGATAATTTACATTCAGACCAAATGCGAGATCATCATTGAATATTTTTTTACGGAGAGTGATCCCGTAACCATAACCTCCGCTTAATTCTTCCGTCTGAGCTCTTTCGAATGCGCTTTCTGAAAAAGCATTTAATTGTATCACCGCAGACGATACGTAATTTACTGTCGGAATGATACTGTATCCTCTGCCTAAACTTAAGCCTTCTATTCTCTGTGAAAAAACATCCGAGAATCCGAGGAAAAAAAACAAGGGTATAAATACATGGGAAATTAGTTTGAATTTATTCATAAAAAATCCACCGTACAATTTTTATACAGTGGATTATAATTAACACTTTTATATTTAAAATAAATCCAATTTTTACTGACCTCTAATCTCTGCTATGTAAAATCAAAATAAAGTATAAAATGATTTGCAGGAAATATTATCAATAAAACTTATCCCTGTTATCGACTATTTCGGCTTCATTCTGCATTTTGTTCAGCCAGTCAGTTACAATAGTCTGCTTTTTCGAATTTAAAAGATTCTTTCTTATATCCGATGCTTTCAGCAGATAATCCTGTTCATTAAACTCGGTAATGGAGTTAAGTTTAACTATATAATATCCTTTTGCGCCTTTTACCGGTTTCGATATTTCACCCGGTTTCATGCTCATAACCGCGCTGCTTAATGCATAATCCTGTCCGATCTTCGGATTTGGAGCTGACACTTTAAAACTATCAATTGTCTCATAGGTATATTGCGGCGCGATTTCTTTCAGAGAAAACAGATCCGAGTTACTGATCTTTGTTTCCAGATCTTTGGCAATGTTTTCAAGAACCGCAAATTTTTTCTGATTAACCAGTTTTGGTTTCACCATTGTCACTTTAATCGAATCAAAATTCAGAAAGCCTTCAGGTTTTTTCTCAATGGATTCATATATAGCATATCCACCCTGAACTTTTACCGGGGTAGTTATGAATCCGACCTTGTTATCAAAAAATGATCTTATTGTTTTTTTATTACTTCCTGCAAGCGGGACCTGACCGTCTCTTAATAAATCACCTGATGTCTGAACTACAACGTTGTTTTCCTTAGCAAGCGAATCAAGGATCTTTCCTTTTTCAAGCTGATAATAAAAATCCTCTGCTTTGCTTTTTACAAGCTGCTTGCTTCTGCTGCTTGGCACCACGGGTTTGTTGATCAACGCAACTTTGAATTCCTTCTTTTCTTTACCAAACACTTTTATAATATGATATCCGAAATTTGTCTTTACAGGTCCTACAAGTGATCCGACGTTTGCCGCGAAAGCTGCATCTTCAAATTCCTTAACCATTGCGCCTTTTGTAAACCATCCAAGATCTCCTTTATTCTGCTTTGCGGAAGGATCGTCAGACAGCTGCTCCGCAAGAACTTTTATATCTTCTCCGTTACTGATCCTGTTGTAGATTTCCTGTGCTTTGATCTTAGCTGCTGCGGTATCAGTACCGAAATTTACAAGCACGTGAGTAGCGTTAATGTAAACATTTTCACCTTCCTTGGAATCAAGAAACTTGATAGCCTGATATCCTTCATCAGTAATCAATACATCTGATACGTCTCCCGGTTTCGCATTAAAAAGGAATGCAGTCGCCGGACCTTTAAATACATTTGAAGGCTGATATTCATCTTTAAACTGTATTGAAGAATTCTGATTAACAAGTTTTATCAGTGATGAATCTTCAAGAGTAGCTTTCTTCATATCCTTTGCATAAGCTTCAATATCTCTTTTCATTGAAGAAGAATCATCAGCGGTTGCCGCATCAGAGAAAAGCACATATTTTAGTTTAACGCTTTCATTCTGTTTGAATTCTGACTTATTCTTTTCGTAGTAATCTTTCAGTTCGGAGTCATTAACGGCAAACTGAGTTGTATCCGTCAGTGAATTAAGATCAAGCAATGCGTAATCAAAATTTGCCATTATATTTTCATCCTTATACTTTTCAAGCACTTCACTTTCCGTAACCACAGCGCCCTGTGTCAGAACGGTCTGAAGTTTTTCGGACAGCAATGTCTCTCTGCAGTAACTCTCAACCGACTGCCAGAACTGTGTCGCTTCCGGTGTTTTCATTCCCAGCGCCTGCTGATAAAATGATGCATTAAAGACGCCGGTTGAATCCATAAAATTTCTTTTGATCGGCTCGGGAAGAGTTTCAGGTCTGTTATAGATCCAGTCAAGGATCTCCTTATCAGATACGGTAATGCCGTATTTTTCTATAGCCTGCTGAGAAATGGTCTGACTTACAAGGCTGTTCCATACCTGATCCCTGATCTGATTCATTGTAGCTTCATCTATATCCTGATCCGGATTCTGCTGTCTCATCTGATCTATCTGCTGCGAAACTATTCTTTCAAATTCCTGATATGATATTTCCTTAGAATTGATCTTTCCGAATGCATCACTTCCTCCGCCTAATCCCACATAATTCATTCCCCATTCAAAAACAATGGTAGCAAGAAAAGCTATGATTAGTATTATAATGATCAGAGGCATCTTATCCCGCATCTTGTTCATTATTCCGGTATTCTTAATATTATTTTTTTCCATTAAACAGAACTTCTCCTCAGTGAGTTTTTTATATTAAATTAATTTCTTTTTTATTTTTTAAGAATCTGAAAACTAAAATTTTTGCTTTGCAAAAGCAATGAATTTATTATAATTCAATTCATCTTAATTTGACTGTTTTTCAATTATCAATTCCCGTGATCTCTTCCACAAAAGTATAAGGATCTTCCTTTTTTATCAGAATGTCATCGATCTTACCGTCAAGATACTCAAGCTTTTTTTTATCCCAGAATTCCACTTCCAGTTTATTGTGTATCAATCCTTTTATTTTCTTATTCAGATTTTCTTTTCTTTTCAATTTCAGATAACCTGTTTTTTCAAGATGATCCTTATGTTTAATGATCTCGCCGTAAAGCTCTTCAGTTCCTTTGTTCTGACTCCCTACAGTTTTCAATACATTTATTACCCAGTTGTCCTTTGAGGGCGGTTTCAGATGAATAATGTTTTTGATCGTAGAAACAATTCCGTCTGCGCCTTCCCTGTCGGATTTATTCAGAACAAATATATCTGCTATTTCCATCAATCCGGCTTTCATTGCCTGCACGGAATCTCCGGATTCGGGCACCAGCACTACTATGGTTGTATCCGCTGTCTGAGCTATATCCAGTTCGGATTGTCCCACGCCGACAGTCTCAATAATAATAAAATCCTTTCCTGATGCATCGAGTATGTCACAGGCTTCAACTACGTTTTTGCTGAGTCCTCCGAGACTTCCTCTTGTCGCCATCGATCGGATGAATACATCTTCCAGCAAACCTGAATCCTGCATTCTGATCCTGTCGCCCAGCAAAGCTCCTCCGGTAAAAGGACTCGTGGGATCTACGGCTATTACTCCCACCTTAAAGCCTTTGTCCTTCAGTAATTTTATAAGATTATTCGTTAAAGTTGATTTTCCTGCTCCGGGAGGTCCTGTTATTCCTATTCTGTAAGCTTTGCCTGTATGTTTATAAAGTATTTTCAATAATTCTTCACTGCTGCTGTCTTCATTCTCAATTATACTCAATGCCCGCGCCACTGATCGCTTATCAGATGATATTATCTTATCCGCAAAATTTTTCAATTTATTTTCCTGTTCCAATATATCTATAAAATTTTATGTTTTTTTCATTCTCTCAAAAAACCCCACAAACTCCACTCACTCCACTCACTCCACTCACTCTACACACTCTATACACTCTACACACTCCACACACTCCACACACTCCAAACACTCCAAACACTCCAAACACTCCACACACTCCACACACTCCAAACACTCCAAACACTCCACACACTCCACACACTCCACTCACTCCACTCACTCCACACACTCCAAACACTCCACACACTCAACACACTCAACACACTCCACACACTCCACACACTCCACACACTCCACACACTCCA
>CALMST010000270.1 GCA_937872315.1 uncultured Ignavibacteria bacterium
ATGACGGCAGGGGATTTTGTTGGGGTGAAGAAGCTGGTGGTACTTAAATAAATGTTTTAAAAATTGCAGCAGTAGCGAAAGTGCCTGCTGCAATTTTGTTTAAAAAGAGTTTGCTCTAAATAAAAAAAATCTCTAAAATTTATTAAATTAAATCCATGAGGAAGAAAATGAAAACTAAAATTAAAATTAAAAATTATATCGGAAAATACGGCGAAAGAAAAGGTATCACTAAATTCATTATTCTTTTTATTGTTTTTATTACGCTGTCTGCATTAACAGTTAATTCACAAACCATAACTTTACCGGGAAGTACGATCGGTACTTTGTCATACCTGAATATCTCATATTCTAATGGCAGCGGAATAAGCGGAAGCTGGATCGGCTTGTATCCTGTGGAAGCAAATGATCTTGGATATCTGACCTATCAGTATATTGATACAAGTGTAAACGGAAATCTAATGTTCAAGGAGATCGAGCAGACAGGACTTTTTAATTTCAGAATGTTCAGAGGAAATGGTTACGACAAGATCTGCACAAGCCCCACTTTCCTTATCAGACAAGGTGCCATACATGATTCTGCTTTTCAAAACGGCGGGATTTACAGAAGCGATGTGCTGCTGAATAATCTTGACAACTGGGGTGTCGTAGTTAAAATTACAAACACAGATAAGATAGTGGTAGCAGGCACTGCGAAGACAGGAATACTTGATCCGGATAATTTTGAGATGAATGAATTCACGGTAACAAGATTTAATGCTGACGGTACTCTGGACAATAGCTTCGGACAAAACGGAATAGTCCATACTTCTTTTAGCACGATCAGCGCAAAAGAAGTAAAAGCTATGGCAGTTCAGAATGACGGCAAGATCATAGTAGGCGGAAATGGCGTGATTCAGGGTAATAACAGGATGTATGCATTTATGATGATCAGATACACCATCAATGGTCAGCCTGACAACAGTTTCGGAACAAACGGACTTGTCATCACCAATATGCGTTATTCAAATGAGCCTTTGAATTATTGTGATGATGACATGAGATGCATTGAAGTTCAGTACGATGGAAAAATTCTTGTATCGGGCGGATCAATTGTGAATCTGCCGTTCTTCCCCGGAAGACCTGTAATAGTAAGATACAACAGTAACGGAAGCCCTGATAATTTATTCGGAACAGAAGGCAAAGTTACACCTGATCTGAACATTACTTACAGAGGATATGCAGAATCTATAATTCCTCCGACTCAGTCCGGAGACGGAAGCTTTTATATAGGAGTTACAGCTACTGCTCAGTCCGGTATGAACGGAAATGTGATCTACAAACTTCATGAAAACGGAAATTTTGTAACAGGATTTGGAACAGGCGGGGCAGTTATCGATATGCGTCCGGGTTATCACAACAATCAATATGTAAAGTCACTTGCTAAAGCTCCCGACGGATCGCTTATTCTAATGGGAGGAAGCAGTACTTTTGCATTCTGGACAATGAAGAAAGATGCTTCGGATGGTTCTGTGATTTCCTCCTTCGGTGATAACGGTCTGGTATATTATGATCCGACATATTCAGGAGATACTCCGGGAGGTATGGTCTTCGGGAATGATGATAATATAGTGATAGGAACTACGACATTAAATAACAGATGGTCAATCGCCAAGCTTTCATTGACCGGACAGATAATGCCTGAGTTCGGAACTTCTTTTTTCGAACTCAAAGAAAACAATAACACGGTTCAGAGTTTTGTCAGTTCGATAGCAAAGCGACGGGAAATACATTCTCACAGGAGGTTCAAAATATCCGAGCTCGGGTAACTGGGATCTCATCGTAATGAGATTCAGGGAAAATCCTGAAGTTTACATCGGAATACATCAGATAAGTTCTGTGGTTCCGGAAAATTTTGAATTACGTCAGAACTATCCGAACCCGTTCAATCCGGTGACGAATCTGGAATTTGGAATTCCGAATCTGGAATTTGTAACTTTAAAAATTTATGATGCTATGGGAAGAGAAGTAGTTACTCTTGTTAATGAAATCATAGAGCCGGGATATTACAAAATAAAATTCAATGCAGGTAATCTCGCAAGCGGAGTTTATTTTTACAGGATGACTGCGGGGGAATTTATTGCGGTGAAGAAGTTAGTTGTTTTGAAGTAGTATCAGTTTAACAATTTTTCATCAATATAGAATTCAGGCAATCAAAGTGGCTTACATATTTAATCAACTGAAAAAGGTGTCAGGTCATAAGTCCGGACACCTTTTTTTAACTCAATACTCAATACTCAATACTCAAATAATCACTTTCCAGTATAGACGCAAAAGCTGCAATGAAATAATCTATATTCTCTTTCGAAATTATCAACGGCGGAATAAGTCTTAGTACATTGTTGTTGGTAATATTGATAAAAATATTTTTCTCCGCAAATTTCTGCATTAATGTTTGTGCGAATTCATCTTTAACCTCAACACCAAGCATCAACCCAATTCCTCTTATGTCTTTTATGATCTCAGGAAATTTTTTCTGTAATTGTTCAAGTTCGGTTTTCAATAATTTACCCATTTTATTTGCATTTTCCATAACTCCGTTTTCAAGTTCTTTCATCACTGCTATACCGGCTGCGCATGAAACAGGATTGCCGCCAAAGGTCGTACCGTGTTCACCGGTTTTTATGATATCTTTGAGATCATCTTTTATTAAAACAACTCCAAGCGGAAGTCCGCCTCCGATACCTTTGGCAATGACACAAATGTCGGGTGTTATATCAAAGTGCTGAATAGAAAGAAACTTTCCCGTTCTGCCTGCTCCGCACTGAATGCAGTCGGCAACAATAAGAAAATTATATTTGTGTTTTAGTTCCGTCAGTTTGTTAATGTAGCTCTCACTGACCGTACTCAAACCGCCTTCACCCTGAATGAATTCAAGAAAAACCGCAGCAGTATTTTCATCAACAGCTTCGGTTAGCTCTTTCTCATTGTTATGTGAAAGAAATTTAACACCAGGCATTAAAGGTTCATAACCAACTCTGTATTTTTCTTTATAGGTTAAAGACAAAGCCCCGTATGTCCTTCCGTGAAATCCTCCTTTAAAAGATATGATCTCGCTTTTACCAAGCGGGTTTGCATATTTACGGACGAGCTTAATGGCAGCTTCAATGGATTCGGTACCTGATGATGTCAGAAACAATTTATCGTATCCTGACAGTCTGAGAATATTCTCCGCAAATTCGATCTGTGAATCCTGAAGAAAATAATTTGACAGGTGATTATATTTCTTCAATTGGTTTGTAATTGCTTCAGATACTGCCGGATTATTGTAACCTAGAATATTCACCGCCAGTCCGGCAAACATATCAAGATATATCTCGCCTGATTTGGAATACAGCCAGACTCCTTTACCGTATTCGATCTCCTGTTCAAGCCGGTTGTATGTCTGAAGAAAAAACTTTTCTTCTTTTTGTTTGTTTGGTTTCACGCTCATTAATTTATAAACTCCTCGTAAGCTTTTTTATGTGATAGAAAATCGGGCATACTTTCAGTAAAGCCATAAGCTCCGGCATTCAGAACTGCAAGTATGTCTCCGGGTTTTGTTTCGGGTAATTCAGCATTGTCATCAAATTCATCAAGTGAAGTACAAAGCGGTCCGGCAATTAAATAATTTCCCTTACCGGCTCTTCCTTCGCGCAGTGCAGTAAGATTTACAAGGGGATGATTCTGTCCTATAAGAGCAGGTCTGACCAGATGATGAACACCTCCGTCTGTAATAGCAATATTTTTTCCCTGAGACTCTTTAGTGTATAAAACTTTTGTCAAATATATTCCGCTAAGTCCCGAAAGGTATCTTCCCAATTCAAAATACATACTCGCATTCTTTGAAAATTTTTTGACTTTTTCATCCTTGAAAAATTCAACAAGTCCTTTTCCGAGAGCACGTATGTCCATTTCATTTTCATCCCCGCTGTAAGGTATTCCGAATCCACCTCCGAGATCTATTCTTTTAACTTTGAGATCAAAATGATCATTAAAATGCATGGCAGTATTAATGACATCTTTAGTATTCTGCAGAATTTTTTTATGATCTAGTATCTGAGATGAGTTGAATATATGGATGCCATTAAGATTTATGTTCGCCATTTTATTTGCGAGTTTAATAAAATCCGGTATTTGTAAAAGATCTATCCCGAATTTGCTTACTCCGCTGCCACCAATAATCCTGTTCTTTTCGCTTGAGTCAAACGGCGGATTAATTCTCACAAGTATATCCTGAATCATGTCTGCTTTTTCAGCTATTCTGTTTATCAGTTCGAGTTCCTGAAACGACTCCACATTAATACTGAGAATTTTTTTTGATACGGCAAACTTTATTTCCTTTTCGGTTTTTCCGGGTCCTGTTAACATCAAATGCTCATTGTCAAAGCCTGCAAACAATGCATTCTTCATTTCCATCAGCGAAGCAGTATCACAGCCGGCTCCGAGGTTATGTATAAATTTTAATATCTCTTTGTTTGGATTGCTCTTCTGAGCATAAAAGACCTTGAATTTTCCGGGTATATGTTTCCTGAATAATTCATACTGATGCGCAATGACCTTCTTGGAATAAAGATAAAAAGGACTTTT
This sequence comes from uncultured Ignavibacteria bacterium, assembly GCA_937872315.1. Taxonomy (GTDB): domain Bacteria; phylum Bacteroidota; class Ignavibacteria; order Tepidaquicellales; family Tepidaquicellaceae; genus JAGPCH01. The sequence continues at coordinate 4,606 of CALMST010000270.1, forward strand.
GTAATTTTCTAAAAATGGTTTTATTTTTTCTATAGTATTAACAGCAAAAAACCTGTGCTTCTCAAGACTTGATCTATCAATATACATTATCTTAACAGATCCTCCAGACTGATTGACTTTCCTGTCTTGTCATCACGATATTTTATAATCACGGGACAATACAAGTGTATATTCTCCGCAACTCCTTTGCCCGAACTAACAGGTCTGCTTCCGGCAACTACTACTGCATTCTCCGAAATTACTAAAGTCTTACCTTCTTCTTTTTTTATAAAATCTCCGTTAACATTATCAAATACCGGAGTAGAGGCATTTAAAATCACACCCGTCCCTATCACCGCATTTTTTTTAATAACAGTACCTTCGTAAATTCCGCAATTGCCTCCTATGAAAACATTATCCTCAATGATGACAGGCAATGCTCCTACCGGTTCTAGTACACCGCCGATCTGTGATGCTGCAGAAAGATGAACGTTCTTTCCGATCCTTGCGCATGAACCGACCAGCGCATGTGAATCAATCATACTTCCTTCATCTACATAAGCTCCGATATTTATATAAGACGGCGGCATGATAATAGTCCCGCCTGCAACATATGCTCCGCTTCTTATTATTGAACCTCCGGGCACTATTCTTACTTTGTCATTTATTGATAAGTCTCTGAAAGCTAATGTATTCTTGTCAAAAAATTTCCAGTCTCCGATTTTTATCTCTGTCAGTTCGCCAAATTTAAATCCGAGTAAAATTGCTTCTTTTACCCATGCATTTACAATCCATTGATCATCTGTATATTCCACAACCTGTACGTTTCCGATTTCAAGAGAACTGAGAAATTCCGGAAAAAACGACATCACATCTTCTCCGTTCAGATCATCTTTAGTTTTTAACTCATTGTATTTTTCTAATATTGTCATTACCTGATATTTAAATTTTGTAAAGTGCCTGCCATTATATCAAATGTTTTTCTTGTTGAAGGATAAAGCGGGGGTCGGAGTATGTTCTCGATCAATCCCAAAAACGCTAATCCGGCTTTTGCAGGTGTAGGATTGCTTTCTACAAAACAGCTTCTGAACAATGGCATTAATCTGTGATGTTCCGTGGCTGCATTTTTAAAATCATATCCAAGTATCAAATTCAGATAACCGGATAATTCTTTAGGCGCAAGATTTGACGCAACACTGATAACACCTTTAGCGCCTGTCGCGCAAAGAGAAAGTGTCTCATCGTCATTTCCCGATAATACAGAAAATCCTTCAGGGGAATCTCTTATGATCTCATTTATCTGATCATAATTGCTTGATGCCTCTTTTGTGGCAACAATGTTCTTAAGTTCAGCCAGTCTGAGACATGTGTCAGCATTCATGTTTATTGATGTTCTTGCCGGTACGTTATACATAATTATCTTTTTTTCGGTGCATTCTGAGATTGCTTTAAAATGATTGTACATTCCCTGTTGTGTAGGCTTATTGTAATAAGGTGTAACAATCAGAAATGCATCCACTCCGGTTTTTTCAAATTCCTTTATGTTGCCGATAACGTGTTTAGTATTATTGCTGCCTGCACCGGCTACTACCGGAACTTTTCCTTTTGCTTCTTCTACTGATATCTCAAGCAGCCTGAGTTTTTCATCATCTTCGAGGCAAGGTGTCTCTCCCGTAGTTCCGAGCGGAACTATAAAATGTATTCCGTTATCTATCTGCCTTTTTACAAGACTTCTGAATACATCATAATCAACAGACTGATCTTCTTTAAAAGGAGTAATTAATGCAGTGCCGCATCCTTTAATTTCCATATTATTTTTTATTTATTAATTTAGGTTTTATCATATCTTTGAAATTCCATATCCCTCCGGTTTCAGCTATCCATTCTGCCGCGATGACAGCGCCAAGAGCAAAACCCTCGCGTGAATATGCTTCATGTCTAACTGAAATTTTATCATATTCTGATTCAAATCCTGCTTCATGAATTCCTTTTATATAACCGCTTCTGACAGAGGAAATTTCTGTTTCTCTTTCAGAACTTAAATTATTATCTATAATTTTTTTTATTGTGATAGCCGTACCTGATGGAACATCAAGCTTTTCCTTATGGTGAAGTTCGATTATGTAAGGATCATAATCCGCATGTTCGGAGATCAGTCCGGAAACAAGGTTCACTGCTTCAAAAAATATATTCACACCGAGCGAGAAATTAGATGCATACACCAGGTTCGTATTTTTCTCTTTAAAATAATCAATGACTTCTGATTTAATGTCTTCCCAGCCGGTTGTTCCGACTACCACACTGCTGAATTTTTCCGCAAGAGTTTTATAATTCGCTTTGAATGCATCAGGTGTAGTAAAGTCAATGCAGACAGCATTGGAAACCGGCATTTCTGCAAGTTCTTTTTCCGAATCAATTGTCTTTAAAAGATCATGACCTCTTTTTTTGAGAATGCCTTCTATGACCTTTCCCATTTTACCGTAACCGGTTATTACTATTTCCATATTTTGTTTTTTATTTCACGCTTTCAGTAAGGGGCAGATTCTTTGCAGCATATCCACTGTGTCACTTTGTATAATAACCTTCAGGGATTTTGCTCCAATTTATATTTTCTCTGAGACTTATATCCGTAATTCAGGATTTACATTCAGTTTTCAGCTGTTCCAAAAAATGTATCGTGCAATTTCTGCAACACTTCTTTCAATTTATCTTTATCCACTACAAAGCTGATATTGATAAGCGATGATCCGAGAGAGATCATTGTAATATTATAATCCGAAAGCACGCCGAATATCTTAGCCGCTATTCCTTTTGTGTTTCTGATATTACTTCCTACAACGCATACAAGTGATTTGTCTTTTTCGACATTTACCTTTGCAAATTCTGACAGTTCCGATTTTATCTCTTCCGGATAATCATTGTTGTCCAGTGTAACTGAAACGTTAACTTCAGATGTAGTGATCAGATCAACGGAAGTTTTATGCCGGTCAAAAACCTCAAAAATTTTCCTGAGATATCCGTATGAATTAAGCATCCTCATGGAAAATATATTCATCACCGTAATATTCTCCTTACAGGAAATTGATTTTACTTCTTTCCCATTATCAGAAACATAATTAAGAATGATTGTGCCTTCGGTCTCAGGTGATCTGGAATTTTTTATCCATACCGGAATATTTTTTTCGACAGCAGGCTGAATAGTCATAGGGTGAAGAACTTTCGCGCCGAAGTATGTGATCTCGGCAGCTTCCTCAAAAGATATTTTTGAAATTATCTTTGTACCCGTAACTTTGCCCGGATCGGCAGTCAGCATTCCGTCAACGTCTGTCCAGATCTGTATCTCTTCCGCATTCAAAGCCATGCCAACAAGTGATGCCGTATAATCCGAACCGCCTCTTCCGAGAACAGTCGGTGTTCCTTCCATCGAACTTGAAATAAATCCCTGTATTACCGGTACGGATCCGTTTTGAATACCTGCTGATAATGTGTTCTGTGTCCTGAGCGTAATCTCAGAAATATTTGGCTCGCCTTTTAGAATGTTACTATCTGTAATTATAAAATCTCTCGAGTCAAGAAGCAAAGAGTTTATGCCTCTTTCTTTCATGGCAAAAGATGTCATAAGTGTTGACATAAGTTCGCCATAGGAAACAATTTTTACATGACTTTTTGGAGACAATTCAGATAAAAGAGAAACACCTTTCAGAAGATCTTTTATCTCTGAGAAATAATTTGTTAATTCCTGTTTGAGCCTGGAAAGAGAAGTTTCATCTTCAACGAGTCCTTTTGAAATTTCAAAATGTCTGTCTTTGAGATTCCCGATATCCTCATATGCCTTTGAGAGGTTGCCGTCAGCGGCGAGGTTAGCGCAATTGATCAGTGTATCTGTAGCTTTTGATATTGCTGACAGGACAACAACCGGTTGTTCGTCAAGTTTGGATCTTACGATACCGCATAGTCTGTCAATAGCTTCCGCATCCTGTACAGACGTTCCGCCGAATTTCATTACTATCATATCAATCCTTTCTTCACGAGATATTCCGCATTAATGATAGCTGCTCCGGCAGCACCCCGTATAGTGTTGTGTCCGAGTGCGGTATATTTCCAGTCAAGAACGCCGCATTCACGGAGATTACCTGCTGATACTGTCATACCGTTACCTTTTCCCGCATCCAGTAAAGGCTGAGGTCTGAATGGATCTTCAAAATATCTTATGACATCAATTCCCGTGTCTTTCAAAAATTCAGAATTGTATTCATCGAGACTGTTTAATATTTCCATTCCTGAAGCTTTCTTTTCTGTCTCAAAAGAAACTGAAATAGTATGTCCGTCTCTGACAGGAACTCTGTTGCACATAGCCGAAATTTTAAAATCTGCAAAATTAATTTTCCCGTTCTCATAGTTTCCGAAAATTTTTAGTGTCTCTGTTTCCATTTTCGCTTCCTCATCCGGAATATGCGGAATGACATTCCCGAGAATATCAAGTGAGGGAACTCCCGGATATCCTGCGCCGGAGATAGCCTGCATGGTTGTGACCATTACCTTTTTCAATCCGAAGCTTTTGTAAATTGGATAAAGAGACAGACAAAGCACTATGGTCGAACAGTTTGGATTTGTTACAATAAATCCTTTCTTGTTATTCTGCTTTTGCGCTTCTATGAGTTTATAATGATCAGCATTTATTTCAGGGATGATAAGAGGCACATTATCAAACATTCTGTGATTTCTCGAATTACTGACTACGGCATAACCATTTTCAGCCATCGTACTCTCGATCTCACCTGCTACTTTGGAATCGAGTCCGGAAAACAAGATCTTACAGCCGAGATCAGGCAGACAATTTTTTATCTTCATACCGGCAATGTTTTCCGGAATATCATTCGGCTCGAGCCAGTTAACCGCTTCCTCAAATACTTTACCGGCAGATCTTTCTGAAGCCGCAATTTCAGTTACTTCGAACAAAGGATGCTTATCGAGAAGCGCTATAAGTTTCTGTCCCACTGCTCCTGTGCATCCGAGCACGCCTGCTTTTATTTTTTCTTGACTCATTCTGATTATAAATTAAAGATCAGTTTAGTTTTTGTTTTAATTTTTCATATATATCAATAAGATCATCAACTGCTTTGTTCATATCCGAAATTTTAACTTTCTCATTCACGGTATGAGCATCCAGTATGCTGCCCGGACCATAGAGAAGACATTCGCCGAGATTATATAATTCCGGGGCATCGCTTCCGTATGATACAACTCCCGTTTCAAAGCCATCGACGGTTACAAAGTCCATTGGTCTGTCACCGTATTTAAAATTCACTTCCGTCAGTTCATCGGTAAGCAGAGGAATGATCTCTTTCATATGATCATGTGTTGCTTTTGTTGTTCTGAAAAATATCTTCAGGCTTGCCTTTTCCGATACTACGTTATGCGCATTATCGGAAACAACTTTACCAATGTTGAATGTAGTCTCACCGAGAATTTCATCTAAGGTGAATTCATATCTTCTCAATCTCTCTATGAATGAAGACATTCTCATAACGGCATCATCACCGTTTTCCGGATAACCGGAATGACAGGATCTGCCTTTAAAAACAAACTCTGCAAGAATATTACCTTTTGATGCGCGGATTAATTTATTTTCTGTCGGCTCTCCGACAATTACATACTTACTTCCGGTTATAACTTTGTTAGCGGCAATCGCCCCGTAAGAACCCACCTCTTCACCTGCCAGCATCAGCAGTCCGAAATTTGTATGACCTTTTTCAAAAAGTTTTTCACAGACATAAGCCAATACTGCGATCTGACCTTTTGCGTCGCAGGATCCTCTGCCTTTGATAAGATCTCCATCAAGCGACGGAGGAATGTAAGGAGGCACAGTGTCAAAATGCGAACAGAAAATTATTTCAGGCTTACCCCATTTATAAAATAAATTCTTCTTTCCGTTTTCAATATCTATTACTTCTAACTCGGATCCTTCGGGGTTATAACTGCTTATTAGAAAATCCGCAACAGAATTCTCACTTCCCGAAGTGGAGTCTATATTCATTATGCTGATTAAAAATCCGGTCAATATTATATTTTTATCTTTTGCAAAAATTGTTTTACCGCTAATCCCCGGGACGGAGCAAAGACACAAAAGGTATTGTTGAAAACCTGAAATAATCAAATTTTCATTTACCGCCTGAATCTCCGGCAATTTTCCGGTGGAAATCCGATGGTAATTATTTAAAGTCTCTGAAATGAATTGGGATTTTAATTGGCTTTCAGGATTATTGAATTTTTTGTTTTTTAATTCAAAAAAAGACCTGCAAATTTACTAAAAAAAAGTAAGTTTTAATATTCAAAAATGGGAATTTGGACACTGCATTGTTATCCCACCTCTGACCACTCTCCGGATCGGAAAGGGGAATATAGCGGAGATTATAGTAATATTATTAAGTTTCCTTACCGGGCAGGGTTTGGTGAGGAGTGTAAAATACTTTCACAAATCCAAGAATTTGGATTCTCAGACAGCAATGAAGTATATGATTAAATCTGTGAGTATATTATATTTTCCGAATTTACTTCACCATTACCATCCGTCTGGTCTCTTTAAAATCACCCGCGTTAAGTTCATAAAAATAAATCCCGCTCGGCAGACCTGTTCCTCTGAACCTGACTTTGTATGTCCCCTGTGACAGCTGATCGTTTAAAATAACTGCGATCTGTCTGCCGTTCATGTCATAAACTTTCAGCATGACAAGTCCCTGTACCGGCAGGGCGAATTCAATGTCTGTCGAGGGATTGAAAGGATTCGGATAATTCTGATAAAGCGCATACTGTGACGGCAGAGAATTAGCAGTATTGCCGGTGACAGGCTGTGCGGTTGTAACTGTAGTATCTGATAATTTATAGATCTTTCCAGCAGTCGAGCTGAAATGAATAAAGTACAGATCTTTTGCCGTATCCTCCGCAAAAGATACTATGCTATACTGTGTATCGAACAACTGCTGATTTACAGGAGGGCTAAGACTGTCAGGTGTAAGAGCAAAGATCTTTCCCGTCGTGTAATCCGCATAAATGTATTTTCCGTAAAGTCCCGGCATTTTACTTCCCCTGTACACATAACCGCCTGTGACAGTTGTACCGACCGAATGGTTATAGGCATATACAGGATCCGTAGGAACAAATCCCGCAGTGTCACAGTTGATCTGAGGATTGAAACAAACAAAACCTTCCTTCCTGCGCCAGCCGTAATTTTTTCCTGACTCCACTATATCTATCTCTTCCCAGCCCGTCTGTCCCACGTCTGCAAGCCACAGCTTTCCGGTAACTTCGTCAAAAGAAAACTTCCACATGTTCCTGAATCCGTAAGCAAAGATCTCTTCCCTGTAATTGTCGGTATTCTGATAGTAAGGATTTGACGAAGGGATCGCATAGTTCCTTCCGCCTGAAGCAGAGTCAACACTTATCCTGTTGACCTTTCCGAATATCTCGGATTTGTTTTGCGCTTTGTTGTTAGGATCTCCGCCAGAACCCGGACTGCTGTCACCGAAACCAAAATACAGATATCCGTCTGCTCCGAATCTGATCGAGCTGCCGTTGTGATTTGAATTCGGGCAGGGAACAGTCATCAGCGCAAATTCAGAATCCTTCAGTGCGGAATCAGGATTGGCTGCGCTGGCTGTATATCTGTTAAGATTCAGTGTCAGGCTTGCTCCTGTGCCGCTCATGTAATAAACATAAAAATAACGGTTAATTTCGTAATCGGGATGAAAAGCTATCCCGAAAAGACCAGCATAAAAATACTGCGATACTCTGTCAGTGATATCAAGAAAGGTCTTTGTTGTGCTGACGTTCGGATCATTTTCAAACACTTTTATCTTACCGCCTTTTTCTAGAACAAACAGTCTGTTGGATCCGTCATCGGCAGTTACCATTTCAACGGGATATACAAAGGTCAGATTCGGAAATGCTTCGTGTATGGCATATTGAGAAAACGAATCGCGTGGAGCTGTGAATATTGCTAATATAATGGTAAAGCCTGTTATTAAGGAAAGGATGGTTTTCATTCTTAATTTTGGTTTCTCTAAAAATATGTATTACTGATAAATTTAAAAAGTTCTTTTAAAAAATATTTAACCCCACTCCTGAACTCTCTCCGGATCGGAAAGGGGAAAAGAGCGGGGATTATTTTAATATTATTAAGTTTCCTTACCAGGCAGGACATGGTGAGGAGAGTGTATATAAATTCTTGTAATTTCCGTAAACATTTTTCATCTGTTCTTAAAATTTTCTAACGAGTATCACTCCGGCTATAATTAAAACAATTCCGGTAATTCTAAGGAGACTAACAGGATGCTGAGGCGTGTCAAGGATATTGAAATGTTCCAGTAAAACTGAGAATATAAGCTGACCTGCAACTACAAGAGAAAATGTGACTCCCGGACCGAGTTTAGGAAAAGCAAGTATTATAACTGTAACATAAAATGCTCCCAGTATCCCGCCGATCCATGCATAATAAGGCGCGGTTTTTAATCCTTCCCAGGAAACCTGCTGTCTGGAAATATATATATACAGAATAAGAGCTGCCGTGCCTATAATGAAAGACAGCATTGAAGCATGCACAGGGCTATTGCCTGCTTTGGAAAGTTTGGTATTAAGTGCTGCCTGTATTGGCAGAAATGCTCCTGAAAAGAAAGCAAGGATGATCCAGAACAGTTTGCTAGGTTCCATAATGAATTTGATTTGTGATTTAAGATAAATTTATAACTGTTAGGTATTTAAGATATTATAACAGATCCGGAATTCCTTATTCCGGAACAAGGAATTCTCATCTCAGCTGTAACTTAATGATCTGTATATGCTCATACTCATGCAGCGCAACTACTCTCATTCTCCAGTAAACTGATTCCTTTCTGGCTTTATTTTTTTCAATGATGACTCTGCTCCATTGATCTTTGGAAAGTGATTTAAGAAGATCTGTCAGGATCTTTCTTCTCAGTTTGAAATAAGAAAGAAGTTCATTGGTGCTCATTTGATCAAAAAGTTTCATCTTCCCAATATCTCTTTCAGGATGGATGCGGAATACTTCAGGACTGTCAACAGTTATTGCCTGCAGCAATGTCATAGAATACACTTCCTCTATATTAAGTAAATGAATAAGGTTTCCTCTGAATGATCTCTTTCCTGAAATAAGAGGCTTATTGTGATCTTTTTCAGGAATGAGTTTGCTCAATTTATATAGTTCATCGTGGGTAGAGATAAGGATCGTAAAAATATTTTTCACTGCTGATTCAGATTGTACGGCAGGAATACTTTTTTTTACGGTATTCATTTGTTTTTTCAGCTCAGTTATGTAATCTGCAGACATAAGTAATTTTAATAATGAAATTGAAGACGTTAAAATAATAAACTCTGATTAACGTGTAAAGGCAATGCAATAAGTTTTATCTGATCAGCATCAGCAGTGTTCAAAACAAATTAAAAAATTTATAAAATAATGTTACAGTTCAAATTAAATGGATTAGTTCTAGTTTCCATAACATAACCGCCTGTGATAAATTACCGAAAGAATTTCCGAAAACTCATCACCCGCGGGCTGTTTTTCTAAGCTTTTATCTTGTGATAGTTAAAAAGAAAAAGGGTTAGCCGGAGTAAATATAAATCTGTTAGTTAAATAATTAAAACGTTATGTGCAGTTTTTAAACAGTATAATCGTTAAAGTAATATCCCGGGAAATTTAATCGGCAAAAATTTCTAAATTTTATAAAATATTTATTATCGGCAATTTGTTATTTAAAAGATCTTTTACAAATGAAAAAATCAATCAATGATCAGGGTCAGGATTAAATTTCGTGACAGAAAATTTTATGAAAAAGATAAGTAAATATTCCGCAGGTCTGTTTTCTAAATTATTAGAAAATCTGTCAGAATATGAAATGGCAGCAGATCAGGAAACTCTGCACAGGATAAGGATCACGTTAAAAAAGATCAGATCCCTGTTCATTCTGTTAAGTTTTTGTGATTTAAAATTTAATTACCGCAAACAATTTCATCCCTTTAAAAAGATCTATAAAGAAGCAGGTTCTATCAGAAGTATTTTTATTACCCGAAAATTGTCTGTTGAATATGGCATAGAATTGAAAAAGAAAAGAAAAGATCTGATCCCGGATAATAATAAAGCGGAAAGCATCCCAGGTTTTATAAATGAAATTAGAAGAACTGAAAATTTTGTTTACAAAAAATATTTTGAAATTCTGAAACATTTTGAAAAGATAAATGAAGACTGTTACCGGAAATACAATTCCAACAGAAAGAAAGAGTTAAAGAATTTAGTTTTCCCTTATGTTATAGAGTCAAAACTTCATAATGCAAGAAAGATCTGTAAGGAAATAACATTCCTGAATGAATTAAATAACAGCAGGAAAATAAACACTGATCTGTATTTTGAGGAACTTCAGGATCTGATAGGAAACTGGCATGATAAAATTGAATTCAGAAATACCTTGGAGAATGGAAGTCCTGATATTTCATCTGAAAGTACAGGGAAAATTGATAAGGAAATAGTTTCAGATCTGAGAAAAATAAAAAAACTTACGGCAGATCATTATAAAAACAAAAACCGATCAGGAAATCATCCAGCTAATCTGTAAACAAAATATACTTATAAACAATAAACTATTTCAAAAGCAGCATTCGTTTTGTATCTGTAAGAATTCCGTTGACAGTCAGCGAATAAAAATAAACACCGCTTGACATTTGATAATTGACAGTTGAAAATTGATAATTGTAATTACCTGCCGGCATTTTTTCATTCACTAAAGTTGCAACTTCATTTCCAAGTACATCAAAAACTTTCAGGTTAACAAATCCCGGTTCCGAAATTCCAAATTCCAGATTAGTTGTCGGGTTGAAAGGATTGGGATAATTTTGTTTGAGTATATATTCCTCTGGAAAGTTTTGATTTTGAATAATATTTATGGAAGAGGTTGTTCTGTCATATTTCAGTATTTTACCACTTCCGCCGCACGAAAATCCGTAAATGGTATCTGTAAAGACAATATCAAAGACAGCGGTATTTTCGGGGGCAGGGAAAGGTGTCCATGTCAAACCGGTGTCTCTGGAGAAGAGAAATTTTTCCGAATATCCTGAAGCCATCCATATTTCCGAAGGAGTTCTCTGATCTATGCCGTATGAAAGACCGAAGACACCAAGCGTATCGTATAACCAGTTCATTCCCTGATTTGTGGTTCTGGCAATGCTTGATCCGTATTCAAGATCACCACCCGAGCAAATGGTTTTCTGGTCATTTAAAATTGTAAGATCAAAAAACGGTTCGGGGGCAAGCACTGTCCCTTCCCAGTTGAAACCTCCATCCCTTGTCACCCAGGTTATTCCGGCAATATCCCTGAACCCTCCGCAGGCGTAACCTATATCGGGATCATCATTAAAAAATTTTACTTTAAATACCGGCAGTAACAATTGTAAAGTGGAATCCGTTCTTGTTTTAGCCCAGTTGTTTCCATTATTGGTGGTCATTAATATTGTTGAACCTACCCCTCCCATAAATCCCTTCAGCGAATCAACAAAAAAGACGCAGCTCAGAAATAAATTCGTATCCGGATACATTTCGTTCAGCCATGTATCGCCGCCGTCAGTGGTGGTGAGCATCAAAGTCCCAAGATAATTCGGTGCAACGGGAAAGATCTCATAAGAGACTGCCCATCCTAGTCTTTCATTAAGAAAAAAAATATCTTCAATGTTATTGAATGTACCAGAGCTTTGGACAGTCCAGTCAGTGCCTCCGTTTGTTGTTCGAATAATAATTCCCGAGTCACCGGCAATCCATCCGGTATTAGAATTTATGAATGAAATGTCAGTTAAATTTTTTGTTGTCGGACTTTCTATCACTGACCAGAAATCCTGTGAATGAGAATTATGTGGGTATATAAATAAAAATGTGATAAAAATAATTTTTAATACGTTATTCATAAATTTCTTGTAATTAAAATGAGTCTTCAGAATCCTGAATGACCAAGTATAACTTTTGCTGAATATTGGTATTATCTGAATTTATAGCAATTAAGAAAAATCAATATATTTTTCCGGATAAAAATTTGTTTATAAATTTTAAAAAAAATTTGATCCCGAATGTCCTGAAGAATGTAAAAGTAATTTAAGCTGACCGCTATGATCAGCAGCAATTTATTAATGATCTTTTTGCCACGAGTTATCACAAATTAAACATTCCTGCAAATTATTTTATCAGATGATCTGTCAAAATCTGTTTAGATCTGTGTCTGATTAGCAGTTCGTAATTGGACGGTCAGATTAAGTAAAAGTAAAAATTAAAATTATAACATGAATGATCAAAGTCCTGAGCAAAATAAAATTATTACAATTAAAAAGTACTATCCGGATTTATTTTAAAAATTATAAAAAAATTACAACCTGAAATAAACTTTCTTAAATAGAAAGTCTGTCAGATTTTTCCATATTCAGTTAAAGAGTTATTTATAAATCGTTATGGTTAAGATTGACAGTTAACATTACTTTCAGGAATTTTTATAAAAAGCAAAGATAGATCAAAAAATCAAATTTAAACAAGCGGGTAAATTATCATCAATGAAGAAAATAAAAATTTATAACAGAAGAATTGTAAAGTTAAGTTATTCTCTCAAACGATATCCATTTGTATGCCAAAAATTGTAGATTGCTTTTTATATTTTAAAAAATCTTAAATATTGACTTGAAACTTCTTTTAATATTAAAAAGATTATTATAGTTAAAACCCAAAAATTTAATTAATCTAACCGAAAGGAAATTTCCATGAAGACAAAACTACTTCTTCTATTGTCATTTCTTATGGTGTCCTGGTTTATGTATTCAGGATTCTCAAATGATGACGACAGTCCCAGATGGAACATTAACCCTAGCACAAGAATCAGTATAAGTCCGGAAGGACAATATGTAGATCTTCCTCAGGGTACAAATGAAAAATACAGCAATGAAATAAGATACACTTCAACTCCACAAGGTGTATTTGCTGTCGGTCCAAACTTCAGAGTTCATCCAAGATCAGCAGGAACTCAGAGTGAAACACCAATTACCAGACACCCGTTAAATCCCAACTTCATGTATGCATCAGCCAATACCTGGCAGGGCGGACTTTTCTGCACTTCATGGTATGTAACCACCAACGGCGGACTAACCTGGACGGGTAATGACTCAATGATCTCATCAGGAGGCGCATTTGTCAATAACAACGGTGATCCCGCTCCGATGGTAATGTACACCGGCAGAATGCTGATCTCTTATATCACTACTGCAGGAAGAATGGGTGCAAGCTATTCCACGAACAACGGAACTAACTGGTCATCTACCGTTACTTTCCCGGGTTCATCAACTGCATCTGATAAAAACCTATCGGCTACCGACGGACAACCGTCAAGCCCTTATTACGGGAGATGCTATACAGTTTATACTGAATTTTCAGGTGCTTACGTAAACAGGATCGTATCTACATATTCCGATGACGGTGGTCTGACTTGGTCATCCGTAATTCCTGTCAGCCCGGTTCCTTCCGCAGGACATCATCATCAGGGATGTGATATCGTTGTGGACGTTTACGGATGGTGCCGTGTGGTATGGGCAAACTGTACTACCAACGGTCAGAACTCCACTGAGGATTCGCTCGGATGGGCAGAATCCGGTACGGGAGGTACATCATGGAGTGATGCTTCAAATCATAAGGTTAATACAAACGGAATCAGAACTTCAGATCTGCTTCCTTCTCCTCCAGCCGGAGTAATCAGAATGAACGGCTTTCCGAGAATTGCTACAGACAGAACGTGTTTGTCTTCCAGAGACGATGATTATGTAGTAATGGCAGAAAAGAATTTTGCGCCGGCAATTGACAATGCTGATATAGTATTAATGAAAACTCCTGACGGAGGATCATCATGGACAAGAACAAGGGTCAATCAGAATGCTGCAGGACCTTATGAATACTGTCCCGCAGTGGATGTTGATGAAACCGGAGCAATTAATGTTGTTTATTACAGTACAAGAAACACAGCTACAAATGACTCTGCTGAGATATATCTGTCAAGATCCACTGACGGCGGAGCTACATTTACGGATATTAAAGTATCTGATCATAAATTCAAACCACTGCCGATCTCCGGACTTGCTTCAGGATATCAGGGTGATTATATAGGCGTCACATCAGGCGGACCCGGAAAAATAGTTGCTTACTGGTGTGAGCAGGGTCCTTCAAGCGGAGGAAGATATCAGGCATGGTCTTCATTAATTGATATTACAAAAGGCGAGATCTGTGAAGATTTTTCCTGTGATAATAACGCAGGTACATCTACATTGCCGGTTTATACTCCGAATTTCTTTGAAGAATACTCCGGAACGAATTACTGGAGAATTTTAACTCCAAGCGCTTACAACATCGGAGCTAATTCCGCAAGATTTAATTGCTGGTCAGCAGCTGCCGGGACACAGCAGTCACTTGTTTCATACCAGTTCCCGAATGCACCGGCAAATACATATATAACTTTTGATGTTGCATACCAGCCATGGTCAGGCGGAAATGTTGATTCGCTTATTATCGAAACTTCTTCAAACCAGGGAGCTTCATATACCATTCGTGAAAAACTCTGGGGAGGTCTCGGTGCGCAGGCTGGTCCTTTAAATACAGTATTCACCGGCGGCGGGCAGTTAACTCCTACAGGCGGACAATGGAGATCAAGGATATATCCTATTCCTTCCGGAACAAACAAGATCAAGCTGAGAGCCAGAAGCGGATTCGGTAATGATATCTGGCTTGATAATATCTGTGTCCAGACCTTACCTACACCTATTAATAATTCAATCGGGCTTGCAAACCAGGCAATGTTCATTAATACAAATCCTTACTGGAGACTTGCAAATGAACCTGTGAAAGTATATCTGCACAGAACAGATTTCCCGAATATAGTTGTTGACTCTGCAACCGGAACTATGGGATCCAATGCAGTATGCGGTGATCTTCTCTTCAACAGAGCATTGAATGGTACTTACTACAAAGAGGTAAGACACAGAAATTCACTGGAGACCTGGAGCATAGTAGGTACTTCATACACAAGAGGAAGCAATTCAAATTATAACTTCATTCAACCAGATAATCAGGCATACGGAAACAATCAGGCTGTAGTAAGTACATCTCCATTCTACAGAGGAATTTACAGCGGTGATGTTGACCAGAATGGTTTAATTGATCTTGGTGATCTGATTGTAATTTACAATGATGCTATAAATTTTGTATCAGGATATGAAATAACGGATCTTAACGGTGATCTGTTTACCAACTTAACGGATGTGTTGTATGCATATAATAACGCAGCCGATTTTGTTCAGGTATCAAGACCTCCGGGAGCCGAGCCGTTACCTGCTCCTCTTGAGGAAGAGGTTTCAAAACCTGTTTCTTTTGAAAATGATGCAGACAGACAGAAGTATGAACTTACTCAGAAATTATCTGAGCTGCAGATAACTGACATTGCAGAAGTATATGTTCCAAACTGGGGTGTCGATCTTAATGATGTTGAAAGATTAAGAAAAATGAAGATCGAAGAACAGAAAAACCTTAAATTAAATATTAAGGTAGAAAATAATAACGCAGGAAACAGATAATCTCTGCATAGTAATTTATATTATAAAGGGACCAGGATTTATTTTCGGGTCCCTTTTTTTATTTTATTGAGAAATTTTACTTAGAAAATGAATATTATGAATTATGAATTATGAATTATGAATTATGAATATTATGAATTATGAATTATGAATTATGAATTATGAATTATGAATTATGAATTATGAATTACAATTTAGGAATTAAATTATTTTTTCTTCAAAATTTATTATTTAACTTAATTAACCAATTAACCAATTAACCAATTAACCAATTAACCAATTAACCAATTAACCAATCAGCCAATGTGACAGGATAAAAACGATCTTAAATTTCCTTAAATTAATGTAATTCTTTGAAACCTAAAAAATGTATACAATTTTTATAGACTTGAATATCTCGCCTAATTAGTGGTTTTTAAACAAAATTTTAACACAAACCTAAACGAAAAAAAATGAATCTCAAAGTACTTTTTACTATCTCAGTTTTTTTTCTTTTCGGGACAATATATTTCGGATTTACTCCGAATGATGACAGTCCTAAATGGAATCCAGACCCAAGAACTGCTATTTCTCAAAATCCTGAAGGACAGTATGTAGATCTTCCTCAGGGAACATTGGATAATTACAGTTCAGAAACACGATATACCTCAACTCCACAGGGAGTTTTTGCAGTCGGACCGAATTTCAGAGTTCATCCGAGAACAGCCGGAACTCAAAGTGAAGTTCCGATCACAAAACACCCTTTAAATCCGAATATAATGTATGCGTCAGCAAATACTTTCCAGGGCGGAAATTTCTGCACAGGCTGGTATGTAACCACTGATGGCGGCGTTTCATGGACAGGAAATGATTCCATGTATACAACAGGCGGAGTTTTTCAGCCTAATTTCGGAGATCCTGCTCCTATGATCATGCACACCGGTAGATTTCTGATCTCATACATAACAACTACAGGAAGAATGGGTGCAAGTTATTCTACAAACAACGGAGCTAGCTGGGCGCCGACTGTAACTTTCCCAGGCGCCGGTACATCTTCGGATAAAAATCTTTCAGCTGTTGACGGTGAACCAACAAGCGCTTACTACGGCAGATGCTATACTGTCTATACAGAATTCAGCGGTGCTTATGTTAACAGGATCGTTTCAACTTATTCAACTGACGGCGGAGTTACCTGGTCAACTATCATCCCAATAAGTCCCGTGCCTTCTGCAGGTCATCACCATCAGGGTTGTGATGTTACTGTTGATATTTATGGATTTGTCAGAGTTGTCTATGCCAACTGTACAACTAACGGACAGAATTCCACTGAAGATTATTTAGGCTGGGCTGAATCAGGAAATGGCGGAGTTTCCTTTTCGGATATGTCTGATGTTAAAGTTAATACTAACGGAATAAGATCATCAGATTTTCTTACTGCTTCATCTTCAATAATAAGGGTAAACGGATTTCCAAGAATTGCTTCGGACAGAACCTGTTTCTCAACTGCTGATGATGATTATGTAGTCATGGCTGAAAAGAATTTTTCCCCGGCTATTGATAACGGTGATATAGTTTTAATGAGAACTCAGGACGGTGGCAGCTCATGGACAAGAACAAGGGTCAATCAGAGTGCATCCGGAGCATATGAATGGTGTCCGGCAGTTGATGTTGATGAAACTGGCGCAATTAATATTTGCTACTACAGCACTAGAAATGTTCCGACAAGTGATTCAGCGGAGATTTATCTTTCAAGATCTACTGACGGAGGTACTACATTTACTGATATTAAAGTATCAGATCACAAATTCAAACCTGTTCCTATCTCTGGAACAGCAACAGGCTATCAGGGTGATTATATCGGTATTACTTCAGGCGGCGCCGGAAAGATCCTGCCATACTGGTGCGAAGGAAGCACAGTCAGCGGTGGAAGATATCAGGCATGGTCAGCTTTGGTCGATGTAACAAAATCTAATATCAGTGAAGATTTTTCCTGTAATAATTTTACAGGTACTTTAACCACACCTGTTTATACGAGCAATTTATTTGAAGAATACTCAGGAACAAATTACTGGACTGTACAAACACCATCTGCTTATAATATCGGAACTGGCGCAGCAAGATTCAATTGCTGGTCAGCAGCAGCGGGAACACAGCAATCGCTGATAACTTATCAGATCCCGAATGCTCCCGGAAATACTTATGTTACATTTGATGTAGCATACAGACCATGGTCAGGTGGAAATGTTGATTCTCTTATCATCGAAACTTCAAACAACAGCGGAGCTTCTTATACGATTCGTGAAAAACTATGGGGAGGTCTCGGAGCACAGGCAGGACCTCTTAATACAGTATTTTCGGGCGGCGGACAGTTCGTTCCTACAGGCGGTCAATGGTCGCCAAGGATATATGCTATTCCTGCCGGAACAAATAAGATCAAGATCAGAGGCAGAAGCGGATTCGGAAATGATATTTGGGTGGATAATCTGAATGTTCAGACTCTGCCGAATGCTGTGGAAAATAATATAGGATTATTAAACGAAGCAATGTTCTTACCAAGTGATCCTTTCTGGAGATTACTTGATACAGTATCTGTATATTTGCACAGAACGGATTTTCCGAACGTGGTTGTTGATTCATCCAGAGGTGTAATTATAAACGGAGGAAATGCTGTTGTTCAGGACTTGTATTTTAACAAAGCTCTGACAGGTTCATATTACAGAGTTGTAAAACACAGAAATTCATTGGAGACCTGGAGTAATGCAGGTGTTACTTATACTAGAGGTGGCGGAGGTTCTTATAACTTTGTACCAAATAACGCATCTTACGGAAACAACATGGCGACTGTAAGCACATCTCCTTTATACAAAGGTCAGTACAGTGGTGATGTGGATCAAAATGGTATAATAGATCTCGGCGATCTGATAATTATATATAATGATGCTATTAATTTTGTAAACGGTTATGAAGTTTCTGATCTTGATGGAAATTTGATAACAGACCTGACAGATCTTCTATATGCCTACAATAATGCTACATCTTTTGTTCAGGTAGTAAGACCTCCGGGAGCAGAACCACTTCCTGCACCTCAGATGGAAGAAGATACAAAACCTTTATCTTTTGAAAATGATGCTGACAGGCAAAAGTTTGAACTAACCCAGAGATTAATGGAACTGCAGAAAACTGATATTGCAGAAAAGTATGTTCCTGACTGGGGAATCGATCTGAAAGATGCTGACAGATTAAGAAAAATTAAGATCGAAGATCAGAAAGATCTGAAGTTATATATAAAAGTAGAAGGAAGTAACGCAGGTAATTAATAAATCTGCAAGCTCAGATATTTTGAAAGGGATCCGGAATTATTTCCGGATCCCTTTTTTATTTAGTTAAAAATTACTAGCTACGAATAACGAGTTAAGAGCTATTATCCGGTTCAGCAGAACGGAAAATAAATTACAAATCATAATCTACTCATCACTATCCACACATTTTACCAATCTGTAATGCCGGAAACTATTTCAGAAGTATCATTCGTCTTGTATCAATTAACTCATTTCCTAAATACAGGGAATAGAAATACATTCCGCCGGGAATATTATTTCCATTGAATTCTATTTCATATTTCCCCGGCTGCTTGATCTCATTTATTAAGTTAGCGACTTCTTTTCCAAGAACATCATACAGGATTATCTTTATATTATCCGTAACTTTTAACTCAAAACTTATAACTGAAACGGGATTGAACGGATTTGGATAATTCTGATAAAGTTCAGCTCTATCAGGAATTATAGTATTATCGGTTGCAATGTTAACTTTAAGCGGTTCATATCTGAGTATAGCGCCGTTATTTCCGACAGCCCAGCCGTGTGTTGAATCAGTGAAGTCAACTGAATATATTTCCGCATTATCCGTAACGGGTAAATCAGTCCATGTATTACCGGAATCATAAGATACAGCCCAGTTAAGCGCATAGCCAAGCGCCATCCAAGCTTCTTCCGGTCTTCTGAAATCAATGGAATATGCCTGGCCGAAAAGATTCAGGGATTCGTAATTCCAGTTAAGTCCTGCATTGGAAGTTCTGCTCAGCTGGACTCCGTATTCAAAATCACCGCCGGCAGAAATTAATCTGTTCTGATCAAATACATAGAAATCATAAAACGGTTCGGGAGAATAAACGTCAGCCGACCAGTTGAATCCGCCGTCCGTTGTTCTCCAGATAACTCCCGCAATATCAATATATCCTCCGCAGGCAAATCCATTTAACGGTGAGGAAAAAGTAATTTTGGAAATAAGAAAAGAAGAATATTCGGAAGAGTCCACTGTTGACGGCTGCCATGATTTTCCTCCGTCAGATGTTTTATACAAAGATCCCTGAATTCCACCCATAAAACCATTCAATGAATCCCGGAAATTGATAGTTGTAAAAAACTTTGATGAATCCGGAAAGACTTCTGATGTCCAAACCTGACCCCCGTTTGTAGTAGTGAGAATAGTTGTACCTGAGAAAAGAAATTCATTTGCCACAACCCAGCCGAGTCTGTTATTCAGAAAAAAAATATCATTTATGTAATAGCTGATAGTGGAATTCTGTATCTCAAAGTTATAACCTCCGTCAGAAGTATGAATGATCACCCCGTCATCACCGGCAGCCCAGCCGTGAAGATTATCTGTAAAAATACAATTTCTTAAAGATACATTTACGGGACTATTGACTTTGATCCATTGGGGTTGAGCAACAGATGATGATCCCGTCAGAAAAATTATCAGAATTGTTAAAAATATTTTAAATACAAGAAGATACCTGGAAATAAAAGTTGTCAATATTTTGTAGTTTTTCATTGAAATTGTATACATATAAATATACTTTAAATATCCAAAAAATTAAACCAATTCTTACATGAAAAAAGCTCCACTCTTTAAAAAAGGATTAACATCCCTTTTAGTATTTTTGATCTTTTCTGCTGTCGGCTTTGAGATATTTCAGGGTCAGAAGACAATTGAAGTTCCGGTTAATGAAAAAATGTTTGATTATGATGAAAGCGACCCTCTGATAGACAGACCAACAAGAGAAGCCTTCAGCCATGTTATTGAAAGCACTGATGAAGATCTCGACATAATCACAGATGCAAACGGCTTCGATAATTTTGAGATCGGCGTGGATTTTGCCGAGATGATGGTCGTTTCCAATCCGAGAGATCCGCTGAATATGCAGTTTGGTGTGAACTCCGGCGGCGGACAGAATGCCTATTACACAACTGACGGATACAACTGGAATTCAAGTAATCCATCTTATCACTCTTCAACCTGTTGTGATCCCTGGTCAGCTTTTGACAGTTTAGGCAGATTGACCTATGGATCAGGTGTCAGCGGACAGTATATTTACAGATCGTCAAATGGTGGAGCAACTTATGGACCTGCTATATTGTCTGTATCCGGAAATGACAGAAATACTCTTGCAGCAGATCAGACAAACGGTCCATACTCAAATTATCTGTATGCTGCTATTACGCCGGGTAATTTTTCGAGAAGCTTAAATAACGGACTTACCTGGACGACCACTTATTCTCCTTCTAATACTGTACCGGGAGTTATGATTGCCGTCGGACCAAACGGAAATACACAGGGCGGTTGTGTTATGTATGTAACAAATACAGGTACTTCACAAAATGTTACTTATACATTTCACCGGTCTCTTGACGGCGGAGCAACTTTTTCCGTAAGATCGAGTCTTACTGTTGCGGGATATGTCGGAACGCTGAATACAGCCGGCAGGCTTGTAATCAACAACGGAAGAACAAGACCTTATCCGATGATCGCTATGGATAATAGTTATGGTCCTAATAGAGGAAGACTTTATCTTGTATATGCTTCAAACGTCCCTGCAGGTAACGGAAACAAACCTGATATAATTTTGCAGTATTCTGACAATCAGGGATCAACCTGGTCAAATAAAATTACAGTCAATGATGTAACTACAGGCGATCAATGGTTTCCTGCTATATGGTGCGAAAAGGAAACCGGAAGACTATACATTAAATGGTATGACACCAGGGAAAATCCGGCAACTTATGCTGTGAACGTCTATGCAACATATACTGATGACGGCGGTGCTACTTTTGCTCCGAATCAGAAACTTACCAATCAGTCATGGACATATCCAAGCCCTGCATGTTCTCCAAATACAAACTGCTACAGAGGTGACTATGATGGCATGACAGCAAATACAAAAACAGGTTTTGCTGTATGGTATGACGGAAGGTCAAGTTCATATAAAAACGTTGCATCATATTTTCCTGATTTTGGTCTGCTTGCTTCTCCGTCTTCACAAACAATAAATCAGACAAATGACAGCAGGAATTTTGCAATAGAGATCCCTGCAGTTAAATTATACACGGATGTCACCACTTTCAGCGCAACGGTATCTCCAACACCTGCTGCGGGAACCATAGAGCTTGAATTCCTTGGAGGGAATACTTTATCAAGTTATCCGAATACTAAATACATGAAGGTCAAAACAGTCGGAACTGTAACTTCAGGTGTATATACAGTCGATGTCACAGCGCAGGGATCTAACGGTACACCGGTGCATAAGAGATCAGTAACTGTAACAGTAAACTCATCCGTAAGCGCAGCGCCATGTGATGATTTTACCGGATTAAAGTTTCCTCCTGCTACTATGTTTGGAGAATATTCCGGAACAAACTACTGGTCACGAAGTTCTGTATCGGCTTATGGATCTGGAAGCGGCGCAGCAAAGTTTAATTTCTATTCTGCCAATGTGGGTGTCGTACAGTCCCTGGTATCAAACAATTTTGCGGCAGCCGGTGCGGGAACATATCTTACTTTTGATGAAGCTTATGCTCCATATGCTTCTGCTTCATTCGGTCCAGATACTTTAGTTGTCGAAGTGTCAAATAATTCAGGTAATACTTACACTGCATTAGCAAATCTGATCGGAAGATTTGACGGGACAGGTGAATTAAATACTGCTCCTCCTCAATTAAACTCGTTTGTTCCTGAAAATTCAGAATGGAGACCAAAAATATATGAGCTCCCTGTAGGTACAAATAAGATAAGACTGAAAGCAAAGAGCGGTTATGGTAACGATCTATATCTGGATAATATTTGTGTGCAGACATTACCTGCAGCTATAGAGAATAATATAGGTCTGATCAATGAAGCTATGTTCATACCGACGAACCCGTACTGGAGGCTTCTTGATACTGTGACTGTTTATCTGCACAGAACAGATTTTCCTAATGTAGTAGTTGATTCATCCAAAGGTGTAGCGGGAAATAATGCGGTTGTGCAGGATCTCTATTTTAATAAAGCTCTGGACGGAACATATTACAGAGTAGTAAAACACAGAAATGCGCTTGAAACATGGAGTAATGTGGGAGTGTCGTATACAAGGGGACTTTCAGGATCTCATAACTTTGTTCCTAACAATCAGTCTTATGGAAACAATATGGCTACAGTCAGCACGTCTCCATTCTATAAAGGACAATACAGCGGTGATATTGATCAAAACGGAGTGATCGACCTTAGTGATGTGATCGGAATTTATAACGATGCTCTTAATTTTGTCACAGGATATGAAGTCTCGGATCTTGATGGTAATTTAGTTACAGACCTTTCAGATTTACTTTATTCATATAATAATGCATCGACTTTTGTTGAAGTTGTCAGACCTCCGGGAGCACTGCCTGCACCTAATCCTCAGGAAACTGAATCTGAAAATATCCCGGTTACTTTTGAAAATGAAGCACAAAAGCAAAAGTATGAAATGGGATTGAAACAGTCAGTGATTCAGAAAAATGAAGTTAAGGAAAATTATGTTCCGAATTGGGGAGTAGAAGAAAAAGAAGCGACCAGAATAAGAAAGCAAAAGTTGAATGAACAAAATTCATTGCATAAGGATCAGGGCAGTAATAATGTAGGTAACAGGTAACATTACCAAAAAAATATATGTAATCCGGGAGACTTAAATTAATTTTTAAGTCTCCCTTTTTATTTATTTATCTCATTTTCAAATCCACCGGGAAGTATATAATTTTATTTTCAATTTTAGAAATTCAATTCTTACAAAAGCGTTTTAAAGAAATACAGAATAGATTCATCTGTTTTCCGGATTACCTTCACTTGTCATCATTATATAGATTATAAAAATATACTGCCGGAAATTTTTCCATAATTGCTGCAAAATTTCAACACCCCGCACGGCAGAGAGAGCGCTGCCGTGTGTCCATGACATGAAATTTTTGCTTAAAGGCATTACACTGAATTTCTTCCGGCAATTTATCACTGGCGGGTTTATCTCACAACCTGAATTGTATGATCCTCAAATGGATTTATTTATCATATTAATTAAAAGAATATTCTGTACAGAGTATTAAATTAAATTTAATCCCGGATTAAAATTCTTTGTATTAATTATAAAAAAAGATTCCTATTTTGTGTTAAGGCAGAAATCAACCCCAAAGATTGATCTCTATTTTCAGAACTAATAAATTAAATAAAAAATAATCATATTTTTATAAAGGGATTTCCACGTTATCCCGGAATTTTAGGTTACTTTTTTTACACATCTGAAATTTTCGGTTAATGTGATTTTTATCCGGTAATATTAAGATGATTATTTAAGGTGAAATGAATTTTAAGGAGAAACTTACATTAATAATAATTATAGTTACTTTATTTCGAGGTACTGAAGCTTTTGCTGAAGATCCGAATTTTGATCTAAGACTTACAAACCGTAATTATATCTCTTCAAACGAAGGATATTTTGACATTGTCCTCAGGCATAGAAATCCGGAGCAGTCTGATTTTTTATATGCCGGAGCGGAATATGTCATTATACTCAATACTGATTTTCAGACAGAACACTTAAATTATGTTTATTCAATTGATACGGCTACTTACGGATCGGAAAGAATCCCGCTGAATTACATTGGAGGCTTATTAAAAAATTTTGATACCCTGAAAATAATTCAGGGAGATTCCATTCAGAGCGGGAATGAACCTGTGATCTCATCTTCTTCAGGTACACTGGTTGCGCGAATCAGATTTTATAATCCGGATCTTTATTCAAACAGTTGTTTACTTGAAGAGCAATTCAGCTGGAAGACCGGTCCTCCAGGAGTATTTACAAGAGTTTACTTCAGAAATAGCGGAGAAACAGATCTTATCAACAACAGCTTTTCTTCTTTCAGTACTTATGATCTTTGCGCAGGTTCATTTTGTTGTCTTGAGGCTCCGCTTCATCCTCCGGTAAGATTATCAC
This sequence comes from uncultured Ignavibacteria bacterium, assembly GCA_937872315.1. GTDB lineage: Bacteria > Bacteroidota > Ignavibacteria > Tepidaquicellales > Tepidaquicellaceae > JAGPCH01. Next base: position 29,495 of record CALMST010000270.1, read on the forward strand.
CGGAGAATAATGACTCAGAACTTTCTGCACCGGTAACTCTTCTTTGGCAAAAAGGATTTCCCGTAAATTATTCCGCTCGTCTTCAGGTTGCCGAAGATTCAGCTTTCAATATTATTTTGTTAGACAGTTCATTTACTTTGCCGGACGGTAATGAAGATGTCAGCTTAACTCTTGCCACGCTTACCGCACCGGGTGATTATTACTGGAGGGTAAAGCAGGGAGGAATTCCTCCGCAGGGGGCATATAATGAAGCATGGAAATTCACGATCATTCCGGATTCAATTAATCTGAATTTAACGGTAATACCCGAAGGTCTTTTCAGATTCAATCAATTTGATTTTGAATATAAGGCATATTTAAGAAATGTAAATGCTCCGTTCGAAATAGTGGATTCCTGTAATGTCTCTTCTTCGGATTCATTGTTTAGGAATACTTTGAAATTCGTGAACGCATTACCCGGGACATATTATATAGTAGTCATAAAAAACGGTTGCATTGAGACGTGGAGTAAAGAAGGAGGGGAGTATCTTGCCGGCGGTATTGTAAATGAATATGATTTTTCGCTTGATGATTCACAGGCATATTACGAAAACATGATCTTAGTCAGGAATAAATACTGCATGTACAGCGGCGATGTAAATCAGGATCAGAATATTGATCTTTATGATGTAATATCTGTTTATTATAATTCCAATAGCTTTAATTCCATTAATAATCATACTGATCTTACCGGCGACAGTATCACTGACCTTAATGATATATTAATTACCGGGAACAATTCCAAAAAATTTGTAAGTTCCCGTTCTCCGGATTTCCTGAAGATGTGATCATAAACATTTTTGATATATAGTCTTTGACAAAAAGTTTGTTTACAATATTCTTCATTTTAAATTTTAGCCTTCAAACTTTTTTATAATCAACTTCATCAGCACGGGGTATATATGATCTGATAATATTGTGATTCTGCTCTCAAGATCGATATATTAGCAATTTATAATTTTTCTCTAAAATTTTTGATCTGCTTTTAGTAAATATTGCTTCAATTTTAGTAATTATTGTTTCACTTACAGTAATTCTTCCTTCACCTGCAGTAATTATGCACTGACCTTATATGTTGGTCTGTTGAATCTATGTAAGAAATATTTTCCAGGCTTGAATTCAGTGCTTTTATCATACAAATATCAAACTACTTTGAATAATTTTTTATATCTATGCAGACGGGCGGGGTTCACTGAATGCGGGAAGGAAAGAATGAAATTATTTCCTCAGCTCAGATAATTCCCTGAAAAGTCCGGCTTCTTTATCGGAAAGATTGACCGGTATTTCAATAAAAAGTTTTGCATACAGATCCCCGAAAGTATTAGCTTTACCGTAAACAGGCATTCCCATTCCCTGTAATCTCAATATTTTTCCGTTTTGTGACTCTTTCGGAATGTTTACATTTATTGTTCCTTTGAATGTCTTTAAAGGCGCTTTGCCGCCGAGTACGGTCAGATAAAGATTAACCCGAAGATCAGTGTAGAGGTCGTTTCCTTTTCTTTCAAACATCGGATCTTTCAGTACATGTATCTTAAGTAAAAGATCTCCTTTCGGTCCGTCATTGTATCCCGGATTTCCTTTACCGGGAAGTTTAAGTGTTTGACCGTCAGCTATGCCCGGTCTTATCTTAAGCTTTATAGATTCTCCGTCTAGATCAAAATATTTCTCAGCTCCCTTGTAAGCATCTTCAAGAGTAATGCTCATTTCAGCGCTGACATCCTGACCTTTCATCCTGGCTGTTCTTCTGCTGCTTCTGCTTCTTGACTGACCGCCTCCGAAACCCTGTCCGAAAAGCGTTTCAAAAAAATCAGAGAATCCGCCTGCATCACCGAATCCACCGCCCATATCACCGCTGCTGTATGTGTATTGCCTCTGGCCGCCTCCGCCCTGACTGGAATATTGAGACCAGTCAAAACCCTGATCTGCACCGCCGGACTGCTGATAATACTTCCAGTTCTCTCCAAGCTCATCATACTTTTTTCTTTTCTCTTTATCGCTTAAAACTTCATTTGCTTCATTAAGCTCCTTGAATTTATTCTCCGCTTCAGCATTATCCTTGTTCTTATCAGGGTGATATTTTATAGCTAATTTTCTATAAGCCTTTTTTATTTCATCCTGCGATGCTTTTTTATCCACACCCAGTATTTTATAGTAATCTTTGTATTCCATTAATATATAAATTTCTGTTTAACTTTTTTTGAATATGATAATAATTAATATTGCAATTATCCAAAGCAATATGCCTGAAAATCCGGCAATATAGCTTTTAAAGATCTTGTTTTTTCCTTCAAGAGAATTGCCGGATTCCCTGAAGATCTTTCCTGCCTGATAGCCTGAAATTAAAGCAATTACTGAACCAATTCCCATGATCCAGACCAATCCGAAAATTATACCCCTGTTTGTAATTCTGTCAAACTCTTTCTGAAGAATCTCTTTTTCCATTTAGTAAATTAAAATCAAAATAGATTTAATGAATTTATTTATCAAGGATAACATTAGTTGCAATTATCCGGCATTAAACACTTCCGTCCAAATCGTTTTAAAGAAATACAGTTCTTATGTATCTGTTCTCCGGTCCGAACTCTTCCCATTGAACGATCAAATGAATAAAGCTAAGAATTACCACCGGCATGTTATCTGCCATAATTTATCACATGCGGGTAATTTTACTTTACATACTGAAATGTCTGATCGTGAATTATATATAAATCAGATATTAGTTTAAAAAATGTTGCAGAGAGAACCGGGCAGCAAATTTGAATATTAACTGATCAAGCTGAAAAGTTTTACTTTACCAATATTAAATTAATATTATCTTTGAATTTTTCTTATTATGAGATTTTTATTTAAGGGATTATTAATTAATTTATCAGAGTTATTTTATACTTAAACTAATTTGCTTGCCTTATTAAACGGGACTGTATAATTTTTTAAGTCAAATCTTATAAAACATAAAGGAGTAAATTCAAATGGAATATACAATTGTATCGGCAGATGATGAAAAATTGCTTGTCAGTAAAGTAAATCAAATGCTTGGAGATGGATGGGAAACAGAAGGCGGAGTAGCGATCTCAGCCGGCGGAACATTCTATCAGGCAATGATATTGTTTGATGATGAAGGTGATGAATTTGAAACCGGTGAGGAATTGTAATATCATTCTTTCCTGATATGGATCATAAAAAGGATCCGTCATTTATCTGTTCTTAATTTTAGAAGCAGAAAAACAGTGAATATTTTTTTTAATTTATCTGTAATTCTGCTTCTTTTTTTATAAGAATTTATAAAGTCTATATTAAAAATTTTTCTTTAAAACTGAAGTATTTGTTTTCAGTAAATATCAGATGATCCAGAACTTCTATCCCCATTATCTTTCCCGCATCCACAAGTCTTTTTGTAATTTTAATATCATCTTCGGACGGCTCTGTATCTCCCGAAGGATGGTTATGTGAAATTATAATGTGCGCAGCATGCCTTTTTATTGCTGATTCAAAAGTCTCCCGCGGATGCACAAGACTTGCTGTAAGCGTGCCTACCGATATCTGGTCAATGCCGATAAAATTGTTTCTTGTATCTAGTGAGATCACAAAAAAATGTTCTTTGGAATAGTTAAGAATCTTATTTCTTAAAATTCCAAATAAAATATCAGGTGATGTAACGGCATTATATCTTTTCCTTTCGGACTCTTTTGAGTCATTTGAAATTCTTAATTCTTCCATGACCTTTTTTGCTATTGCAAAACTTGCTTTCAGCTTGGAAGCTTTCATCTGTCCGAGTCCTTTTATGTGCTGTAGATCTTCAAGAGATGCGTCCATGATTCCTTTAAGTGAACCGAATTGCATTAATAATTTCTGTGAGATCATCAGAACTGATTCTCCTTTAATGCCTGTATTAAGAATAATAGAAATGAGCTCTGCAGAAGTCAGATTGTCTGCTCCTAATTCAATAAGTCTTTCACGGGGTCTTTCGGATTTCGGGAGGTCCTGTACGGTATAGGATATTTCTTTTCTATTGTCATAGCATCCATCTTTCAAAGGTTTCCGCATCATTTTCATATTTGTCCTTTTTAATTATCGAATCTGTTACAAAAAATTATCAATTATTTCAGTCGGGATGGGCAGACTCGAACTGCCGGCCTCACGCCCCCCAGACGTGCGATCTAGCCAACTGATCTACACCCCGATAATCCGCTTAAGCGGATTCTATGACTAACCAGTCAACCATTTAACTAATCAACCGATCAACCAATTGCAACTTAATGAACTAAATCACTTTTTTCAAACCTTTTATGAATGACCCGGAAAATTATTTATAAATAATGCTTAACAATAAAAAATATAACGATAAGATCCACTTTCATCCAAAACGTTTTAAAAAAATTCAGAATAAATTCATCTGAACTCCTGCTTACATATTTCTTTTGAGCTTTCAAAAAATCGATGCAAAGAAAAATCGCCCGTTGGTTAACTTTCTAAAATGTCTGATCCTGAAGGTGATTTAAACCGGATATTATTTTTTAAAAAATGTTCCGGACCTTAATATATTAGATCTTATTTATTCTGATTTAAGTCAACAGCTTCAAGCTTTGCAATTACTCCCGTTACATCAGACAAATACAGGAAATTATTTTTGATCCTGTATAAACTTGTCTTTTCAAGGACTTTAAAAAAATCTTTTTCGGTATCCATTGAATTTTCACAGAACATTTCAGTAGAAGCCACGGGTCCGAATTTAATGAATTCACCAGAAATCGTATAGCTAGCAAAAAAATTATTGCAACCTCCGCTGCCGTTTGCCTCATTACTGCCTTTTTCCAGTAAAATGTATATATCTTTCCCGCTTTCAGGAGTAAAGACCTTCGTGTCATTCAGAGTTCGTAATACCCATCTGGTATCGGTTATGGATTTTACGGATATTTCCGAATTATTGTCAGATGAGGAACAGGAACTGAAATAAATCAATGCGAGGAATAATGATAAAAATAAAAAATGTTTTTTCAATATTCTGAAATTTAATTAATAATAAATTCATAATGTGAATTGCTCAGGGTGAAAGTCTTGCAGTCTTCCAGTTATTGTTTTCTTTTGTAAACAATATCCTGTCATGCAGTCTGTTTTGTCTGCCCTGCCAGAATTCCATATTGTCAGGAATCAGCCTGAATCCTCCCCAGAATGCCGGAAGAGGGATTTCATTACCGTTAAATTTTTCCTTTAATGAAATGAATTTTTCATCAAGGTATTTTCTGTCCGGGATCACCGAACTTTGATCAGAGCATAAAGCCGCTATCTGACTGTCATAAGGTCTTGAATGAAAATATATCTCCGAATCTTCTCTGGAAACTTTTTCAGTTTTGCCGCTGATCCTGATCTGTCTTTCCAAAGATCTCCAGAAAAAAAGTAAAGACGCATAAGGATTTTCCTCAAGCTCCTTTCCTTTTCTGCTGTGATAATTGGTAAAAAAAAGAAAACCGTTTTTGTCAAATCCTTTTAGCAAAACAGTTCTAACACTGGGTTTGCCGTCTTTTGTGCTTGTAGCAAGAGACATTGCATTGGCTTCTGATGGATCCGATTCCAGAGCTTTATCAAACCATTCCTGAAAAAGTGTAAAAGGATCCTTTGAGATGGTGGATCCGTTCAGTTCATTTTTTTCGTTAAAGACATAATCTTTTCTTATGCCGGCTGTATTATTATTCATTCTGATTAATTGATGTTTTAATTTATTGATTAATATTTATAATTTTAATGTAAAATTAATTATCAGATATAAAGATGATTTACAATATTTTAAAACTAAATTTCAGAACACATCCGACCAAAAACGTTTTAGTTAAATATTGAATAGATTCAATTTTACATCTCTTTACTTTTTTTCTTTTAATCGTTCAAAAAAGGAAGTAAAGGTAATCCGCCGGCTTGTTATAAAATCAATTTGCCCGAAAATTATTTTTAACCGTTGTCAAAAAAATCAACTCTCCGCCTGTCATAAAAGCTCTGCTTATGTCCCGGACAGGTAAATTCTTATTATCACCAGTGCTCTGAATTTCTTGAGGCAATTTATCACAAACTGGTGTGTATTGAAAACTAAAACTAGTTCATTGATTTTGGACTGCAATTCTTTTTTTATTAAAATTAAAATTTATCACGGAAAGTAGTAATTTTTACGGCATTTCTCTTTATTCTTTTCAATTGATTAAACCTATCTGAATATTTAATTTGAGACTCATTTTCACTAAATAGCGGTCTATAAAAAATACCAATTAAAAACTTTTTTGTCAGAAGAATCAAAAAATAAATCGGTTTTAGATATTGATAACAGTTTTCTGGATGATATCACAGACCTTATCCATGAAAAGTCAGATGCAGCTCTGATCAATATAATCACTGACCTGTATGATTTTGATATAGCTGTTATTCTTGATAATCTGAAAGAGGATGAAGATGCTTTGTATCTTTTTTCACTTTTAAATATCGAAACTGCCGGAGAGGTCATACTGGAGATCAGTGATGACCGCAGGGAGTTTATTGCCGAAAAACTCAACAGTGAAAAAATATCCCGCATTGTGAGTGAAATGCATTCGGATGATGCAACTGATTTTGTATCCGAACTTGATTCCGATAAAAAAGATGAAGTTTTAGATAATCTTGATAAGATCGACAGGGAAGATTCACATGAAGTACGCGAGCTTTTAAAATATGATGAGTCCACTGCCGGCGGTATCATGGGCAAGGAATATATTGCCGTCAATCAGCTCATGACAGTAGCTGAAGCTGTGTCAGAGATTCAGGAAAAAGCGGAAGAGGTTGATCAGTTTTATAATCTCTGGATCGTTGATAATGATAGCAGACTTGTAGGAATACTTTCCCTGAAAAGATTATTCATAGCGCTTAAGCACCCTGAAAAAACAATGGGTGAGATCATGAATCCTGATGTGATATCCGTGGAAGAACATATGGATCAGGAAGAAGTTGCAAAAATTTTTCAGAGCTATGACCTTGTTTCATTGCCGGTTGTAGATTCAGGACATAAGATTGTTGGAAAGATCAGCATAGATGATATCGTTGACGTTATAGAAGAAGAATATTCAGAAAACGTAGCAAGAATGGCCGGAACAGATGCGGAAGAGCTTGAGAAAAAATCCCCGTTTCAGATTGCCAAGCTTCGTCTGCCCTGGCTTATAGTAACTTTACTAATAGAGCTTATTGCTGTCTTTGTAGTTCAGGCGCACGATGAAATATTAGGAAAGGTAATCTTACTTGCCGCATTTATGCCTATAATCTCAGCTATATCAGGCAATACAGGACTGCAGTCCGCGGCTATTGTCGTAAGAGGACTTGATACTGGAAATATAAACATTAACCGCTGGTGGGAACCTCTCGGCAGACAGTTTAAAACAAATCTGATCATCGGTTCTGCCGTGGCGCTGATAGTAGGTTTGACAGGCTATATATTATCAGATTCGGAAAGTCTGAAATTCGCAATGTCAGTTGCTATATCAATGTTCATCTCTATAAACATTGCCGGACTTATAGGTACAATGTCTCCCATGCTTTCAAAGCGATTGGGATTTGATCCGGCGATTACTTCAGGACCGTTTGAAACTGCTTTTCAGGATGTGATAGGAATATCAATATTTTTAACGATATCAACCTTTCTGCTTACACATTGAATAAACCAAACAAAAACTTTTTCAAAGTAGTCAGGGAAAATGCAAAATATCTGGACATCCCGGACGTTACAAATCAATTATTCCTTTTACTTCTCGGGCTGATCAGTCTTATATTTATTGAATCCACTGCGGAAAGAATATTAATCCCATTGATCAATATTTTTTTCTGCCTGTTGATAATCTATTTTGTATCGCATTATGAAAAGAAGCCTGAACCCGAAAGAAGAGTAAGATCGCTTACAAGATTTTTAAGATTCTGGTATCCCGGGTTTATGATATTCTTTTGCTTTAAGGAAATTTATATCATAATGATCAATGCCAATAATCAATTGTATGATAAATATCTTATTGAAATAGACAGGTGGATGTTCGGAACCGATCCGGCATTATTTCTAAGTCATTACATTAATCCATACGCAGTTGAATTTCTTCAGATCGCATACGGGTTTTTTTATGTCATGCCTCTGATCTATGCAATGGAACTATACTTCTGGCACAGATACGAAGAATTAAAGTATGCCTTCTTTGTGATATTTTTCGGATTCTATCTTTCTTTTATCGGCTATATGATTATACCGGCTATCGGTCCGAGATTTACGATTTTTAATTTCAGCAGTATAGATACGGAACTTCCGGGAATTTTTGCGGCTAAGTTCATAAGAGATGTAATAAATTTCGGTGAGTCGATCCCGGCCGGAGTCAGTGATCCCGAGAATTTTGCCCAGCGTGATGCTTTCCCTTCGGGTCATACTCTGATCGTAATTCTCATAACTTATCTTTCACACAAAATCAAATCAAATTCGTTTTACTTCTATCTGCCTTACTGTTTTATACTTATCTTTTCAACTGTTTATCTAAGATATCATTATGTGATAGATCTTATTGCGGCAATTCCCATAGCTGCGTTTACAATATGGACGGCGAATAAACTGTATAAAGGAAAGATCAACTTCGGTAAGTCATAAATTCTTTAAAAGTATTTGGAGATGATCTCATCGGCAACGGCATATCCTTTTCCATTCAGATAAAATCTAACTGAATCCGTTTCGGCAAAACCATTTTTTATGAGTTCATTTATCTGATCTGAAAATCTGATCCCGAAATCCTGATCAAATTTTTCTATATATTTTTCAAAATTAATACCGCTGCTTCTTAAGGCGAGCATTACATATTCTAAATGCTTTTGCTTGTTGTCAGGTTCGTATTTATCTTCACAGGGCAATTTTTTAATATCAATGTGTGAATTATATTTGCTGATACTGCTGAAATTATTCCATCGCGTTCCGTTAAAAAAAGAATGAGCCGAAGGTCCGAATCCGAGATAATTTTCATATTCCCAGTATTTGAGATTATGCCTGCTGCGTGAATTTTTCCTGGCAAAGTTGGAGACTTCATAATGCTCAAAACCATTCCCCGTTAATTTCTCCGAAACGTAATTATAAAGTCTTGCTTCAATAGTATCAGTATTTTTCTCAAACAATTTTCTTTCAAGAGATTTATATAAAACGGTTTTCTTCTCATATGTAAGAGTATAAGCTGAAATATGTGAGACTCCAAGCTCTATAGCTTTGGACAAAGATAGATCAAGATCTTCAACGGATTGAGAGGGGAGAGAGTATATTATGTCGAGACTTATATTTTCAAAATGCTTTGCTGCATTTTTAACTACGGTCTGCGCTTCATGTGATGTATGCTGTCTGGTTAAGAACTTTAGCTCAGGATCAAGGAATGACTGCACTCCGAGACTTAACCGATTGATACCGGCTGATCTGTAATCGCCGGCATTTTTATTCAAAAAATCTTCTGGGTTTGATTCAAGTGTAACTTCACTGTCATTTGATATTTTAAAACATTTGTTAAGATGGTCGAGAATTTCTTTTATCTGATCCGGGGAAAGGATTGAAGGCGTACCGCCCCCGAAAAAAACTGTATCAAATTCATGTCCGGTATAAATTCCGGAATAATATGAGATCTCGTTTTTAAGAGAAGAAATGAACCGCGAAATAAGTTCAAGATTGGTTACAAGATAAAAGTCGCAGTAGTTACATCTTTTGGAACAGAATGGTATGTGAATATAGATGCCTGACATTGCGATGAGTTTGTAAAGTTTATAAACAGTAAAATAACAAGACCTCACAATTATAATAATCATGAGGTCGGTAAAATTTAAAACAATTATGTAATCCGGGATATAAGTTCAGCAAGATCCCTGATCAGCGTATCATAGTTCCTATCCTTTCCCATCTTGTAGTGCTTAGCAGATCGAAGAAATTAAGGAATGAAATGCTCGGATCCCATGACCAGTAAATCAGAAGCGCTTCGCCGACTATATTATCAACTGGCATAAAGCCCCAGAATCTGCTGTCGAGAGAATTATTCCTGTTGTCTCCCATCATAAACAGATAATCTCTTTCGACTGTGTATTCACCGTTTGGTAAGTCCACTCCATCAACTTTTATAATCCGGTCAGAAGACATATTTATTTTATGACCTTCTTTTTCGACAAACATTTTCCATCCCTCGTAATTTTCATCATCTATCTTTATCTTATCTCCTTTTTTCGGAACTCGTATTGGTCCGTACCAGTCTTCATTCCATTTAGATCCTTTAGGGAACATTCTAGGATTTACAAATTCTTCAGGTCTTTTTACATTATCAAACTGCGCATGAGGCGGATTGGGATAGATCTCGCCGTTTATATACAGCTGCTTGTCTATGATCTGCAGCGAATCTCCCGGCAAGGCGACACATCTTTTAATATAATTTACAACTTCCTTCGACTCCAGTTCGTCCCGGTCTCCGGGAAAATCAAAAACTATAATATCACCTCTCTTGGGATCCTTGAATCCGGGTAACTGAAAATAGGGGATCCGGATATCTGTAAAAGGAATGTTTCTGGGTGAAGTTGCGCCGTAAGTAAATTTTGTGACAAGCAAAAAATCACCAACCATCAGTGTCTTTTCCATCGAACCTGTAGGTATCCTGAATGCTTCAAAGAATAATATTTTAATTATAAAAGCAACTACACCTGCATAAACCAATGCATCAATAAATTCGCGGGATTTGGATTTTTTCGTCTTATCTTTATCTTTAATATTATCCGGCTTTTTTCCTCCGGATCGGGAAGATCTCTTTAATTCGTCTGTTTTTTGATTTCTGTATTTATCCACTACTTATTTTTTTTAACTATGAATTTTAATTATTCTGATTATTCTAATTACTTTTATATACACATATAACGCTTAAAACTCTAATGATAGCTGTGCTTTTTTTTTAATATGAATTTTATTGGTTTTTATTTTAATCATGACCGTGAAATTGTTTACGGCCAGCATATCAGATTTATAATCAACTGTTTAAAAAGATTTAAAGTATTTTATCTCTCTGTTATTAAAAATTAAAAATTAAAAATTAAAAATTAAAAATTAAAAATTAAAAATTAAAAATTAAA
>CALMST010000271.1 GCA_937872315.1 uncultured Ignavibacteria bacterium
ACTCCGGCAGCTGTAAACGGTGATACCATCAACGGAGCAATATTGTCGATACTTCTACCAAAAACAATATTTGACCTCCAGAAATTATTCTGATTATTTGTCCGCGCAGTAATTCTATAATACAGCGTTCCGCTGTTTCCTGATAAAGAATCGAAAGGGGTATTGTCAGTAAAGCCATAATAAGATTCACGAGTAGCGGGAATATTTGAAATATTTTCCCAGAAAAATCCGCCACTTCCCGGAGGCAGACTTCTTTGAATAAGATAATCCGTAATCATATCCGTTCCTGTAATATCATAAGCGCTTCTCGTCCATTTCAAAAACACTTTACCGCCCTGATCATTCGGAACGTCTTTAACGCTGATCAGTATTGGCTCTACAGACGGTGGTGATGAAAGATAAAGATAAGCAGCACCTGTGACGCCGTATTTTTCATTTAACGGTGCACCGATTAAAACATCATCAGTACCGTCACCGTTGATATCTCCTGCAATACTGACACAGAAACCAAATTCTTCACCCTGATAATTTGCATTCATTAAAATGTCAGGTGCATTATTCATTGCATAACCTCCAAAGTAAATAAATGCTCTTCCGGAATTAAAATTAAATCCTAACTCACTGATCAACACATCGTCATATCCGTCATTGTTCAAATCTCCCGCTCCGGAAACAGAAACTCCAAATTCACTTTCTGAACCTGTTGAAAATTCAACATCCGGAATAAAATCATAATTTACTCCCCCATGATATAAATAGGATTTACCTCTGGAGTTATTTCCATAAGGAGCTCCGACAACAAAATCTGAATACCCGTCTCCGTTAACATCACCGGCTCCCGAAACGCTGTATCCTAAATATTCATCACCGGTCTGTCCCTCAAATGATCTGAGCGAAAAAGAATTACCGCCAAAAACCACATACACCTTCCCTGTAACAGAATATCCCGGAACTCCAATTAGTACATCAGAATAACCATCACTGTTGATATCACCTGCGCAAGCAACACTTGTGCCGGCAAATTCATTCATGCTTCCACTAGTCACAGAGTAATCTGGAATCGTATCCAAAGGACTTCCTCCAAAAAAAATCTGAGCTAATCCCCGTGAATTGAGGTAACCGGGAGACCCTATTATAATATCAGAAAATCCATCACCATTCATGTCTCCTCCCGAAGATATAGACTGTCCGAATTTGTTTAAACTTGATATTGAAGTTCCGGTTATACTCGCATCATGAACTGTATCCATTACTGATCCTCCATAATAAATATAAACTCTGCCCCTGCCATTATCATATTCTGGCGCGCCTACAGCTATATCGTCATATCCGTCTGCATTGATATCTCCAATTCCGGAAACAGTCAATCCAAACCAGCTGAAATCCTCAAGCCCGTTTATTTTCAAGTCAGGAATTGTATCAGGATTTACGGAACCAAAATAAATATATGCTTTTCCTCTTGCAAAATTTCCATACGATCCTGCTCCTGCAATATAGTCGCCATATCCGTCACCATTAACATCACCAGCATCCGAGACTGATATTCCGAAATTACTTGATGTCATTTCACCGTACGAAGACACATCAGGTATATCATTACCTGTCATTGAATTTTTATAAATGTAAACTTTACCTTTATTACTGCTGACACCGTAAGCTCCTGCTAAAAAATCTTTATACCCATCTCCGTTAATATCACCGCCGCCTGCCAGAGAAAATCCAAAATAATTATTTCCTGACTCACCTGTCAATTTCATGTCGCTTATATTGTTCATAGATACTCCTCCGTAATATAAATATGCTCTGCCTTTACTTCCCGAATAAGACTGTGCACCGATGAATATGTCCGAATAGCCGTCACCATTTACATCACCTACTCCTGCAAGACCTCTGCCAAAATTATTACCCATTCCTTCTCCAGTAAAAGTTACATCTGCTGTATTATCCATTGTACCGCTGCCATAATATAAATATGCTCTGCCTGTTGAGGCAGAATATAAAGAAGCGCCGATTAGCAGATCCGAATATCCGTCCCCGTTGACATCACCGGCTCCGGTTACGGATTGTCCGAGAAAACTGTTTGATGCTTCACCGCTGAATATTACATCTGATATCGTATCCATTGAAGCTCCACCGTAATAAAGGTAAGCAGCTCCTGTAAATGATGATACTGCATATGCTCCGATAATCACATCCGAATACCCGTCGCCGTTAACATCACCCGCTCCTGATAATGCGAATCCGAAAAATCCGCCCGTGACTGCTCCTTCAAGGATCTTATCAGGAGTGTTATCCATTATAAGTCCGCCATAGCAAATGTATGCCCTGCCTTTGTTGGAGGAGTATGCATGGCCGCTGATGATCACATCTGAGAATCCGTCACCGTTCACATCTCCAGCCGAAGAGACCGTGTATCCAAAACTAAATGTACCCGGTCCTGTGATCACTATGTCTGCAACATTATCCATATTATATCCGCCGTAATAAATGTAAGCTCTTCCTGTATTTGAGGAATATCCGTATGCGCCGACTATCACATCATTATAACCGTCTCCGTTTACATCACCTGCGGAAGAAACCGAAAGACCAAAATAATTATTTGCACCTTCTCCGTTTAGAACAATTGCCGGGGTCGAACTCATTATAACACCTCCGAAATAAATATATGCTTTGCCTGTGTTTGAATTTGTCAGATGAGCTCCTGATATGATATCATCATATCCGTCACCGTTGACATCACCGCAATTTGCAACTGATGCTCCGAATCTCTGTGATGCGATCAGCCCGTTTAATGACTGAAGACTTGTGGCATCTGTTTCGAATTCAATTTCATTCGAGCGATTTTCCTGAGAGAATAAAGCTTCCGTTGATAAAGTTATGATTACAATAGCCATTAAAATTTTAAGATCATTCATTACATACTCCTTTCGGTTAAGTATTAATTTAAAAGCGGAACAATTACTTCAATTAATTTTCGGGAGAGAAAATATATGATTGAAGACTGCTCCGCTGATTTAAAATTTATCCGGGTTATTTTCTCTCCCAAAATATTTTGTCTCAAATTAAATATAGATAGCTTTCCGGTCAAAGAAATTTTTGGAAGTTTGTTACCTGATTATTTGTTAATGTTCTTTATAATTATCATTTATATTCAGTTATCGTTAATTTTGAGAGATTTAAAAATTAATAAAAGTTACCCCGTAATGGACAGATCAAAGCTTATCCCTATTTTAAAATCCTTTTCAAAAGCAGAGATTAAAGAGTTTGATAAATTTCTGAATTCTCCTTTCTTCGGATGCAAGAAGTTTGTCTTAAATTTTTACAGAGTTTTAATTAAGTATTACCCGGAATTCCATGAAGACAAAATTCAAAAGCCTGAAATTTTTTCAATACTTTACGGGGACAAAAAATATAACGATGCTTTAGTGAGGAGAATAATCTCTGATCTCATACGTTTTTCAGAAGATTATCTGACTTACAAGAATTTCAAAAAAAATAACACATCCAAAAACAGTTCCATTCTAAGTGAGCTAAGGACCCGGCATCTGGATGATCAGTTCAGGATCAGGTCGGAAAGCATTTTGAAAAGAATTAATTCATCGGAATCCATTGAGCCAAATTTACTTCTGGAGACTTATCTGGTAAATTTAGAGATTAAAGAATTCAGGACTTTTATCAGAGATTCCAAGATGCACGAGAATTACAGCCATTCGGTTGAAGTGTTTATCGTGTATTTCCTGAGATTAATTTATTCTTACATTAATCATTCCGCTACATTTTCAAATGAATATAAATTCAACAATGAACTAATCACTGCCCTTGTAAACAATTTTGATTTTAAAGCTTTCTTAAAACATCTGGAAAATAATGACAGTAAATATTCAAAATATCTCAAAATGGTTTTTTATACATTCAATATAGTGAATGATAAAAGTGACAGGGAGAGCTATTTTAAATTAAAGTATCTGCTGGAAAACTATCAGAGTTATTTCACCAACAGTGAATTAAAAAATATTTACATACAGCTGTCTAAATTCTTTTCATATCAAAATAAAAATCACGATAACATTTTTCTTAATGAATCCTTTGAAGCATATAATTTTTTTCTTACCGGAAAAATCCTGCCTGAGCCTCCGTCAAAATTCCAGCTGAGCTTTTGCAGAAATTATATCAGTATCTGTAAGCAGACCGGTGAAACCGAACAGATTAGAATTTTCCATAAAAAATACAGCGATTATTTTCCGGAAGAATACAGGGAAGATCTGATAAATCTTTGTGAGTCCATTTACCTTTTTGAAAAAAAGATGTTTGAAAAATCATTAAACTGCGCTTCGAAGATAAATGTAGATAAAGATATTTTCAAAAAAGATGTAAGGATACAGAAGTTAAAAAACTATTATGAACTTGGCTATATCGATTCGGTTTACACTGAACTCGATAATCTGAAACATTTCCTCTCCTCCTCAAATAATCTCGGACCTGACACTTTGAAAAAAGCAAAAAAGTTTGTTAAAATTTTTTCTGATATATTGAAGCTGAAAGCAGGTAAACCCGGCACAGATGCGGATTATTTAAGGATACAGCTTGAGCGGGAAAAAGATATTAATGAAAAGAAATGGCTGA
>CALMST010000272.1 GCA_937872315.1 uncultured Ignavibacteria bacterium
TAACTATTAACTATTAACTATTAACTATTAACTATTAACTATTAACTATTAACTATTAACTATTAACTATTAACTATTAACTATTAACTATTAACTATTAACTATTAACTATTAACTATTAACTATTAACTATTAACTATTAACTATTAACTATTAACTATTAACTATTAACTATTAACTATTAACTATTAACTATTAACTACTTCCTGTACGCCGGAAAATATCCTTCAATCTCGTCAGCAGAAACACCTTTCTCGTCACATAATCTTTTGTAAATCTCATTATTGTAAACCTGTTTCAGGTTTTTGAACGGCAGCTTGTATCCTCCGAATCTTTCTTTTGATAATGCAACGTTGTCATCATCTTTCAGACCGCCGCCGAGACAAATTACAGGTATCCTTTTCTTTTTAAAATGTCTTATTCCGCACCAGAGCAGTAACGGTGAAAATTCTCTTCCTTCGGGAGTTGCAACATTAAACAGGCAGTCGGCTGCATGATCTGTTGATGCAAATATATATACTGCCTCTATATCAGACCTTCCCGCTCCTACCATAAACACATTATCAAGACTGCAAATATATTCTAGTGTATCCCTGCTGAAATAATTTGCTTTCGATGCGCTGATCCTTCTTAAAAAGCTCTCATAATTATTTATAAAAAAATCAGTGAGCGGCTTTTTATCATAAATAAATTTTGATTCCGCTTTTTTATAATTTACAATTATCTTCTTCCTGTTGGTGTCAAGATTCTCAAAAAGTTCAGTCAGACTTTGTGTCAGGTCTATAAAGTAAAGGTTCGTATTGCTGAAGACATCTTCTTTCGCAAAGTAAGAATCATTCTGAAACAAAGGATTCATGCTTATATAGCCGCACACATATTTTTTTTCTTTTACAAATTCAGTCCAGTGAGTTTTGAATTCTTTGCAATCCTTATTCCCCGCAAAACCTGAAAAGCCATAAGGGGTTACTATGTCTTTATTTCCATTGAACAATCTTTCCGACAGAGGACATATGATCCTAACTCCTTTATTTTGATAGCAGTATAAAAATGTATCGTAACCTGTTGTCAGACTCATAGCGTGACAATTCTCATGAGTAAACGCAAAAGAATGATTGATCCCTTTAATGGATTTATTCCATTCTTCCTTATCTTCAATTGAAATAAATTTATGCATAATCATTTAACTGACAAATCATGACAATACATATTTATTCAGAAGTTTTTTAACCCGGTCTTTTGAATTAAACATAAGCACATCTATAATAGAAAGTGAATCAGTAAAGTTATCATCAAATTGTCTGTAAGAAAATTTATCCGGCATCAGAAATTTCAGTGTGATCCCTTTTGAATTAAATGTCTCATGAGAATACAGATCCGCTCCGCCGGGGAGATTAAAATAACCCGTTGCATTTTCCTTTAAGCATATATCAAGTATTCTTTCCTGAGATCTCAGATCACTGTTATTGTAAAATCCCGAACTTTCAACAAGTTCTGTTCTGAGATCAAGATATTTCATTACAATCCTGAGACAATAGACATTGAAACCTGAAATTGTGTTATTGACTGAGTTCAGAATATCTGAAATCAGTTCAAAAGTTTCATTAAAATAATCTGAATGTTTATAACTGGTTTCAATGGTCTTCAGGAATTTTATTTTCCATTCCACGGGATCATGAATCTCAATATCTTTAATTAATTTATTCTGGCCGGATTTCTTAAGGGGTAAGGTAAACAGATGTTTTTCATTGTTTACCAGAATATGATTTCTGTTGATCCAGCCTTTGTTAATAAAATTCACGTCATCATATATCACAAATTTATCAACGGCACTGATTAGCTGAAAGTAGCCTATGTATGGAAAAAGATAAGGCTGCATTACAGCTATTCTCATTTTTTTGTTCTGAATTTTCTGACTGAATTATGGCTTAATAATACTCAATATAGAATTTATTTAAAACGTAAAAAAAGATTCAATTCTTCTTTATCTCAAAGGAATAAGAGCTGAAGAATCGTTTAATGAATAATATGAATAATAATACCCCGGCTGGATTGGATATGGTTTAAAATTAAAAAATTAATTCTTCACTGCTTTGAGTTTAATATATAGAATTTTGATTTAAATTTTAAAGAACTATTTCAGAATCATCATTTTTTTAGTCTCAGTAAAATCACCTGCTTCAATTTTATAAAAATAAATGCCGCTTGAAAGCTGAGAATTTACTAAAGAGAATTTATAACTGTAATTTCCTTCATTCTGATATTCATTAACCAAAGTTGAAACCTCCTTACCAAGTGAATTAAATACTTTAAGCTTTACAAAACTTTCTTTGCCCAAATAATAACGTATGATTGTAACAGGGTTAAAAGGATTGGGATAATTATCATATAATATGAAAATACCCGGAAGTATAGCATCCGGTATATTTACATCCGTTATGATTTTGCTGAAGGTTGTATTCCATGTAGCTGAGATCTCTGCCTGATTCAATGAACGGTTATAGACCCTGAACTCGTCAATAAGCATGTTTTGTGAAAGTGATGAATTGGCATCAGCATAAGCTCCAATTGTAAAAGGACCATTGCCAATAAAAAGTAACGGGGACTGGGGAATATCCTGAGTCAGTTTACCGTTTACATAAACTTTAACAGCAGCCGGAAATTTTTCATACACAAGATGAATATAATAAGTCTGCCCCTGGACTACAGGAATCCTGATATTGCTCATTCCATTGCATCTGAACATGATAGCGGTATCTGTATCAGTAAGACCTAAAGCGCCGCCGTAATAGCATCTTAAGTTATTTGCCGTTATATCGGTAAATAAAAATACTGCATTAGTCGGATCAGATCCGAGTGAAATGTTACTCACCCAAAATCCTATAGTCCATCCACCCGGCGGAAGATATGTCGCCCAGTTGGTAGTAACTTTATTTGTAATTCCATTTCCTCCCTGCCCGGCAAGACAGCTGTCAGCAAGACCGCCGTTTTGAAGTGTCATACCGCTAATATTTGCAACTCCGGTAATTTCACCGGGTACGGCATAATTTGGAGTTGTATTTGATCCGTCATTAAATTTGTAATAAAGCAATTCCGGTACATTGTAAAAAGGATTTGAAGTGAGTATGGAAAACTTCCCGTCACTCTCATCAGTCAATGCCGGATTCTCTACAGAAGTTATTCTTACTTTGCAGAAAGATGAATAAGCAGAAGGTATTGACCAGTTATATTCAAATGATTCTACCGGAACGGAACTGGCAATGATATTCCAGGAAGATCCGTTATTTATAGAATATTCCAGTTCTACATTCCCGGAAAATATACATGACCATTGTATTTTAAAAGAAGAACCGGTTGTCAAAACCTCACGGTTATTCGGACTTAAAAGGGCAATTTTAAAATCATCCCCGCCGTCAGTGGTTTTAAGAAGCGTGCCGTTAGTTCCGACCGCAAAACCTGTCATTGCATTCAGGAAAAAAATTTCATTTAACGATTCGGAAGTCCCGGATGTCTGAGCTGTCCATATATCACCACCGTCTGTAGTTTTGTTTAAGATCCCTGAATTTCCGCAGGTATATCCGATCATTGTATTAGCCATGGTGATTCCTTCGAAAAGCATATTATTACCGAAAGAACTTTTAAAATTCTGACCTGCATCATTTGTATTTCTTAATGTTCCGTAATAAGCTGCAAGGTAAAGGCTGTTATTGTTTAATGCGCATATGTCCCAGAAGTTATTCAAAGTAGATGCCTCAAGGGAAGTCCAGCTCTGACCTGCATCAATGGTTTTGTAAACAACTCCGCCCTGTCCTGCAGTATATCCTGTATCTCTTGAGCTGAAATCAATTGTCAGCAATTGATTGGAAGAAACAGATACTGTCTGAAAATCAGCACCGGCATTGGAAGATCTTAGTATAGTTCCGTTAACAACGGACGCATAAATATTAAATTCATCAACAGCATCAATGCCGTAAATACCTGAAGTTGTGTTAGTAGTAAGTGAAAACCATGATTCACCTCCGTTAGTGGATTTTTTTATATGGCCGGCATCTCCGCAGAGATATCCTGTTTCGGAATTTACAAATGAAATATCCCTGACAAAAGGAGAAGCAAATCCCGGATCTTTAATGTGCCAGTTCAAACCTCCATCAGTTGTCTTTGCTAAATATCCATTTATTCCTCCGATAAATCCTGTGTTTGAATCAATAAAGAAAATCGCTGTCAGGTAAGCATTACTGTTTGTAGGTACTTGTTGCCATTCAGCAGTTAAATAATTATTAAAGTTATAAAAAAAGAATATCAGGAAAAAAGAAATGGTCAAGTGTTTTTTCATATTTCAGAATTCTGCGGGATAATAAAGTAAAATTTAAAAAGTTAAAATAAAACCGGATAAGATATTAAATCTTCATGCATTATCAAATTCATTAGTATGTCCGAATAATATTTTCAAAAAACTAAATTCGGAAAAAACCGAAGTTTTAAATATATGTAATAAAAAAAGACTGTTAAGAAATGTTTGTTAAATCTATTTAATTATTCAGAAAAGTTGTGAAACCGGTGACAAAAAAAGTATAATTATTCGGCAACTAGGGATTTTAAATCAGATTCTGTTATTTTCAGAAAATTTTATAAAATCGCCAAATAATTGAAGAATTCTTTAAGATTCTAATGTCAGAACTTAAGATTAAAAGTTGTCTTTATAAAATTAAAATATACAAAATATATCAAATCTATTTTGTTACATTTGCATTATGTTAAAATAATGAATGCAAAATCATATGAAATATTTCAACGATTTACAGAATCAGATTAATTCTCTTTGACTGCTCTATTCAAAAAAACTTAAAATGTAATCTAAAAATAAACGAATTCAGGTTTTGCGTAATTTCAGCTTAATGTTAAATCTACTTACTATAGGGACATTTGTCCCCTCACTATTTTTCTGATTTATGTGTGT
>CALMST010000273.1 GCA_937872315.1 uncultured Ignavibacteria bacterium
AATGATATTATCGGAAAAGAATTAACTAACCAATAACACATGTCAAAATCTTCAATCGAATGGACGCAAATGACCTGGAATCCCACAACCGGCTGTGATAAACTTTCAGCCGGATGTAAAAACTGTTATGCGCTTACAATGACTAACAGACTTAAATCCATGGGTCTTGAAAAGTATAAGAACGGATTCAGGCTGACAATCCATCCTGAAACGCTGAATGCTCCGTATCAGTGGAAGAAACCAAAAACTGTGTTTGTCAATTCTATGAGTGATCTTTTTCATAAGGATGTACCCGTAGATTTTATCAAAAAAGTATTTAAAGTAATGAATGATAATCCTCAGCATACTTTTCAGATTCTTACAAAAAGGGCTGAAATACTTGCAGATCTTGATTCGGAAAATTTACTGAACTGGACTTCAAATATTTGGATGGGAGTTTCTGTTGAAGATAGAAGAGTAGTAAGCAGAATTGATTATCTCAGAAATATTAAAGCAAAAATAAAATTTCTGTCTTTAGAACCTTTACTCGGTCCGCTTGATAATCTGAATCTCACTAATATTGACTGGGTAATAACAGGAGGAGAATCTGGTTTCAAAGCCAGACCGGTAAAAGAGGAATGGGTTATTGATATTAAAGAGCAATGCAGGAAGCGGAATATTCCTTTCTTTTTTAAACAATGGGGAAAGCCTGAATTCAATTCTGATAAAAATGATCCAACTATAAATACCGCTCATAAACATCATGCAAAAGGCGGTAGTTTACTTGAAGGAAAATTATACAGGGAATTACCGGTAAGTTTTAAGAATCTCACAAATGTTGCTTAGTCATTCTTCTAAATAACCTTTTACAAATTTCCTCCCCATTAAACCCTCTCATATACCCACCACCTTAATAAAAATTTAAAACCCCCCGGTGACCGCTCTTACCCCCACGGAACTTTTCCAAACCTACCTGAGTATAACTCCCAACATTTGATCTACATAACAAGATGAACAAAGTCACAGAACATATAAACTTACTTACAAAACAGATCAGCGGAATATTTGCTGAAGTTCTGTCCGCCACGGTTAAAGATAATGGCTTTCAGACTAAAGATAATGCAACTCTTGTTAAAAGTAACACAGCTTCAGTTAAAAGTAACGCACCTTCAGTTAAAAATAACACACCTTCAGTTAAAAGTAACACAGCTTCAGTTAAAAGTAACACAGCTTCAGTTAAAAATAATGCACCTTCGGTTAAAAGTAACACAGCTTCAGTTAAAAGTAACGCAGCTTCGGTTAAAAGTAACGCACCTTCAGTTAAAAGTAACACAGCTTCAGTTAAAAATAATGCACCTTCGGTTAAAAGTAACACAGCTTCGGTTAAAAGTAGCGCAGCTTCAGTTAAAATGAGCGCACCCTCAGTTAAAAAGAATACAGCTTCGGTTAAAGAAATGCGCTCACGAAAAAAGAATATGCTTTCTCCGGAAATAATAAAGCTGATCATTACTGCCGATGCGTATCTTCACTATGCGAACGGACTGATGTTCTATATCGGCAATGATGATCCGGCTGCCGGTTTCATAATTTTCAGATTCAACAGCGACGGAGTTATAACAGGATTCATTCTTGTCCTCACTCTCATAAATAAACAATCATTCCTCTTTTTAAGGATCAGATCCGAAAACGCAAATGTGTTTGACGGCGTGATCGAACGCTATTGCGGCGTACCTCCATAATTAAGTTGGTAGTTAATAGTTAGTAGTTATTATTTGTAGTTAGATAGTAAGATTTTATTTTAGATATATACAGTACAGATTAATACACTCGGACTATAAAGAATAACTAAACAATAATTTTAAAACTTAATTATAAAAAATCATGGCAACGAATAAAAGCGCTTCTTATGAAGCAAGGCTTAAAAACAATAAGGATCTTGTAATATCCGTCAGCGGATATTCAAAATACAATCCGACCTCGGAAGATATCAAAAAAGAGAACTATTCCGGGTTCCTGAAAAATACAGAAGCCGCAATGACCGAATTGAAGAATTCAATTGGCTCATTGTCCACAGAAAGAAAAATCAATAAAGAATTATTTGAAAATATGGTGAATACCGCCAGGGCGGTCCGCTCTGAAACAGGCGAATTGAGAGGAACGGATTCTAATGAATATGGTCAGGTGAATTCTATAGTTAAACTGATAACAGGTGAAAATGTAAGTAAGCACAGCATGAAAAAGAAAGAGGTAAATAAAAATCTGAAAGATGGTGAAGAAGAACCCGACAGCAACTCGGTGTCACAGCTGGATAATAAATCCAAGCTGGGAAACTTCAGACTGCTTAACGGGCTGTTAAGAAGTTTCACATTCTATCTGCCGGATGAAAAATCGATAAGCATCGCGTCTCTCGAAGCAATGGAAACAGTGTTAACTGAATCTCTCGAAAGGATCGCGGAGAAAGAAAATGCTTTCACCAACAGAAGAAGCGCTATAATGCATTACTTCAATGACAAAGGCGGATTGCGTGACAGGGCAAAGAGAGCAAAGATGCATGTGAAAAGACAATATGGAAACCGGTCGCCTGAATTCAAGGCGTTAGTAAATAAAAATTACTAAAACCTTTTCAAAGGTGAGAACGGAATCAGGGGACACGCTTTAAGGCGTGTCCTTTTTTTTTGTAGAAAAAATTAAAAGCAATATTCTAATTTCCATAAAGTAGCACAATTGAGCATCTCTATGAGTGCTGAAGAGTTTTAATTTCGCCTACCAGTTCCTCACCCTGTTAACCATTGAAATATTCGTATTATATGAATCTATCATCCGGTTATAGCTTTCAATTACGGAATTGTAGATCTTGTTGAATGCTGCTTCGTTTTTGGCAGCCGGAGCAGTTTCAGTAAAGTCTTTACCCGCAGCCATGAACTTTACCGCAGCCGGGTCAAAATAATCCTCGAAGCTGTATTTCATGAACTTTGTTGTCTCGGTATATTCGGCATTCACAATTTCCTGTTTGCTGTCATTGAATACTTTCTGAAATTCCTCAAGTGTGGATCTTGCTCCGGAAATGTCTTCCTTATATTTCATTCCGTCAAACTTTTCAAAAAAATTTTCAGCCGCGTCAAGTATATCTCCGTATGCATTTACCACTATGGTGGAAGAGCGTTCATCAGGATCCTTGATCTGATCAGGATCACGTTTATCACGCTCGGGTTTGTTATCTTTGACCGAAGCAGAGAACAGCCTGAACAGGGTATTGTATTTATCATAAGATGTTTTCATCTCTTCATCGTAACTCTTTGCTTTTGAAATATCTTCTTTATAAATCTTATCAGAATAATATGCGGAAACTTTTTTCGAGACTTCTGAATACTCTTCCATTGCCGCAAGTGTATTTTTAAAATTTGTTTCTACAGCATTTTTCATTTCATCCGGAGCATCCAGTTTAGAGAGCGGACCTCCGTCATATAAAGACCGCCTGTACTGTTTCGTTTGGTTTTCAAGACTCTGCGTGGCAAGTGAAAAACCTACAGGAACGAGGAATGTGTTTTTGGAGAGATTCTCAGGTGCAGGTATATCGCTGTAATAACTTTTGTTCACATTATTGCAGACTTCCTGAACCTTATTCATCACTTCAATATATGAATTATAAAAAGCCATTTCATCTTTGGAACTGGTCTTGGTCTGTTCCTTAACGGGTTCTTCCTTTTCTGTCTCTTCCTTTTTTGAACTTAACTTTTCCTTAAGCTTATTGGTCAGAGAGCAGCTTAGGAAGATTAAAACCGCTAAAACGAAGGTGCTGATAAATTTTATACGGTGCATAATTTTAAAAATTTGATTTCAGCAATATAATAAACCATTTAAAATCTTTCGGCTGAAAAATCTTCACTGCAAAATAAACGAGTTAAAAAGTAATAAATTGTCTAAAAAATATGCGACAAATATTTTCTGATAATTTAAATTTTTGTTCATTTTCGGGACTAAAAACTGACCTTTTCTAATTTAATTCAAAATTTTAACCACAAAAAAATATGTCAAAATTAAAAACCGCTCTTTGCTAATTAAATATATAATTTAAATATTTGTACAATTAAAGAAAGATGTTAATAATTGATTAGAGGAATAACTGAAGGAAAAATAAATAGGATAGAACAAATACCTGGTTTTATATTCTGATATTGGAATGTTGCAGGTATAAACCCATACTCTGCCGGTGTGAATGCTCCGGCAGGGTTTTTAAATATATAAACTCCGGATTTTCCCCTTAAAAGAAATTTCTGATAAAATGACAAATACATAGAAACTGCCAAAGCTGCCGGTAAAAAATCCGGAAAACCGGGTTATCTAATTTCACGTGGACAGGCATAGGTAAATGTTTCTTTAAAATTACTTATATAAATTATTATCATATGATATAATTCAAATTTAAAATGAAAAAACTTATAGTTATATTGGGCAGATGAAATTTGGGTTACCTGTCCGGATTGTAAATATACTATAATTTTACCCCTGTATTTTTTTGTGTTGAATGAGTTTAGAAGTATTATAATGACTATTACTTAAATGTTCTTCCTCCCATTGCAACAAGACACATTTGTAACTAGACACAAGAACCATAATACAATCTTCAAAATTCTTTTAAAGATATTTCAAGTTTACGTTTTATTAAATACATATCAAAAATTTTAAATCAAAAAAATTAAAAATCTTACAGCATGAAAAATAAATTTACAAAATCAGGGTTTGGTAAAAATCCCCGGAAGAATATTTACCTAGAAAATTCAGAAATGAAATCATTAAAGGCGCTTTTAATTTTTATTTTTATTTTTTTTGCTGATGGACTTTTTGCGCAACCGGTTATATCCTCATTCTCACCGCAGATCGGACCTTTAAATACTACCGTAACAATTACCGGATCCGGATTCAGTAATGTTCCCTCATTAAATGTTGTATTCTTTGGTGCCTATAAAGTTTTTGTATCGGCATCTACAACCACAAGTTTAACAGTCATTCCTCAGAGTGGTTCAAACTATCAGTATATTTCAGTTACGAATGTTGAAACCCATCTGACCGGATATTCGGCTTTACCGTTTAACACAACATTTCCGGGAGGATGCAAGCCTGATTTTGCGGCAAAATCAGATTTTACATCGGGAACAACACCATATTCTGCAGGCTTATGTGACATGGATAAAAACGGCAAGCCGGATCTGGCTGTTACAAATTTTGGAAGTAACACTGTTTCAGTTTATTACAATATATCTGTACCGGGTACCATCAATGCAGGAAGCTTTGCGGCAAAGGTTGATTACGTTACAGGATTATCTCCAAAGTCTGTAAGCTTCGGCGACATAGACGGGGACGGCAGTCCGGATATGATAGTGACCAATAGCGGAGACACTTCAGTTTCAGTATTCCGAAACACATCTACATTCGGGAATGTTAGTTTTGCAGCAAAAGTTGATTTCCATACAGGATCTTCTCCATGGTCTGTCAGCGTTGGAGATCTGAACGGAGACGGCAAGCCTGACCTTGCAGTTGCAAACAGAGTCAGCCAGACCATATCAGTATTACGAAATACATCAACATCCGGAGTGGTTAGTTTCCTTTCAAAGGTTGACTTTGCAACAGGTTCATCCTCATATTCGGTCAGCATAGGTGATCTTGACGGTGACGGCAAACCCGATATGGCAGTAGCTAACAGCGGAAATAACACAGCATCAGTTTTCAGAAATACATCATCTTCAGGAGTGTTAAGCTTTGCAGCACGGGTTGACTATAGTGCAGGAAGCGGTCCTGTATCCGTCAGTATCGGCGACATTGACGGAGATGGTAAGCTGGATCTGGCAGTTGCTAATAACAGCGGTAATAACGCATCTGTATTTAGAAATACATCTACGCCCGGAATTATAAATGCCGGAAGTTTTGCAGCTAAGGTTGACTTTGCTGCCGGAGGAGCTCCGCAATCAGTCAGTATCGGCGACATAGACGGCGATGGTAAACAAGATCTGGCTGTTGCTAATTTTACAGGTAATTCAGTATCTGTTTTAAGAAATACATCTGTAACAGGAACAGTAAATTTTTCGGCAAAAGTTGATTTACCGACTGCCGGACAAGCATCTTCAGTCAGCATTTGTGACATAGACGGAGACGGCAAACCGGATATATCTGCAACAAATTACAACACTGATAATTTGTCTGTGTTAAGAAACTTATCCGCTCCGTCAGTGCTTCAGACATCGGCATCGGGCAACTCAAATCCGATCATTAATGGTTCTGTAACACCTGGTACGGCAAATTTAACTGACTTTGGAAATGTCAACTTACTCGGAAATCTTATCCGCACTTATTCATTTCAGAATACAAGCACAGACAGCTTAAGTGTCGACAGCATAAAAATGTCAGGAGCAGATCCAGCTTCATTTTCACCGGGCTCAATAACACCTGCCGGTAAAATTGCACCCGGTGAATCGAAAACATTTACAGTCACGTTTGTTCTGTCTGCACTTGGCGTAAAAAATGCAACTGTAAACATTTATTCAAACATAAATTCCGGCACTGTGTGTCTTGCTCAGCAGACTTATACTTTCGCGGTAAAAGCTAATCAGATTTCAAATGCACCTGTCATTACTTCTTTCTCCCCTCAGAGCGGACCTGCAGGAACTATGGTCATAATCACAGGCAGCGGATTCAATGCGGTATCTTCAAACAATATTGTATTCTTCGGAGCTGCATTAGCTTCCGTATCGGCATTAACAGATACAAGTTTAACAGTCATTGCTCCGGCAGAAGCAAACTATCAGTATATTTCAGTAACAAATACAGGAAGTAATCTGACGGGTTATTCATCAGTGCCTTTCATTGTAACAATTCCCGGAATATGCAAAACTCAATTTGCGGCAAGAGTAAACTTTTCCACAGGATCAACTCCATATTCCGTAAGTATAGGTGACCTGGATGGAGACGGTAAGTCCGATCTGGCTGTAGCTAATTATGGCAGTAATACTGTATCTGTATTCCGAAATATATCCACAACGGGTGGTGTAAGTTTTGCCGCAAAGGTTGATTTCGGAACGGGAGCATCTCCAAAATCTGTATGTATCGGAGAAATTGACGGGGACGGCAAACCTGATATGGTCGTTACAAACAGCGGCAGCAACACTGTATCTGTATTCCGAAATATATCCACAACGGGTGGTGTAAGTTTTGCTGCAAAGGTAGATTTCACGACGGGATCTTCTCCGTGGTCAGTAAGCGTGAGCGATATAAACGCTGACGGCAAGCCTGACCTTGCTGTTGTAAATAGAGTCAGCCAGAGCATATCCGTATTTCGAAATTCATCAACTTCAGGAGTTGTAAGCTTTCTGTCAAAAGTTGACTTTGGAACAGGTCCATCACCATACTCCGTCGGCATAGGTGATCTTGACAGTGACGGCAAGCCTGATCTGGCAGTTGCTAACAACGGCGACAATACAGTATCGGTATTTAAAAATACATCAACATCAGGAGGTGTAAGTTTTGCAGCAAAGGTTGACTTTAGTGCAGGAAGCGGTCCGGTTTCCATCAGTATTGGCGACATTGACGGAGATGCTAAGCCTGATCTGGCAGTTGCCAATAACAGCGGTAGTAGCACATCAGTTTTTAGAAATACATCCACAACCGGAATCATAGATGCAGGAAGTTTTGCATCAAGGGTTGACTTTTCAGCAGGTGGCGCTCCGCAAATAGTAAGCATCGGCGACGTTGGCGGAGATGGTAAACCTGATCTGGCAGTTGCAAATTTTCTTGATAATTCAGTATCAGTTTTACGCAATACATCTGTACCGGGATCAGTAAGTTTTGCGGCAAAAGTTGATTTAGGGACTGCAGGACAGGCATCTTCCGTAAACATTGGCGACCTGGACGGAGACGGCAAACCGGAAATAGCTGCCGGAAATTACAATGGTGCTTCAGTCTCAGTATTTCGAAACAGTGTATTACCAGCTGCACTTCAGACATATGCATCGGGAAATGGCAATCCTATTGTTAACGGATCAGTGACACCGAGCTTAACAAATTTTACCGATTTTGGAAATGTAACTGTTAACGTAAATTTTGTCCGGACTTATACCCTCCTTAACTCAGGCACAGACAGCCTGGCTGTTGACAGCATAAAAATCTCAGGAACTGATCAGGCATTATTTACACCCGGTTCGATTACACCTGCGGGGAAAATAGCGCCCGGAAGTTCAAAAACATTTACGGTAACATTTTTACCGGGGTCATTCGGTTTAAAAACAGCAACGGTTAATATTTATTCCAATATCCTCTCCGGTACTGCCTGCTTTATTCAGCAGACTTATACTTTTGCGATAAGCGGTACAGGTTCAGCACCGGTTCAGGCAGAAGCACTTAATTTTGACGGGATTAATGACAACGTAGCTTTGCCAAATACATTGCCTGCGGCACTTACGGGAGTATCGACAACAGAATTTACTATTGAGTACTGGTTCAAGGGATCATCATTTCAGTCTGCAGTGAGATTCCAGAATGGATCCGGCTACCTTGTTGCCGGCTGGAACGGACAACATATAATCTCGTCAGACGGTGGAACCGGAGCAGGTATAAATGTCGGAGCCGGCGCAACAGACGGTAACTGGCATCATATTGCGGTCACATGGAAAAAGAATACTGCAAATGGATTCAGAAGCTATCTGGACGGTGAGCTTATTGCACAGAGAAATTCTGCTAATGTGAATCTTCCATCAATTACTTCCGGAGGATATCTTGGAGCTTATAACGGAGCCAGCGAATGGATGAACGGCACGCTTGATGAAGTAAGAATCTGGAAACGTGAACTATCTCAGACTGAAATTTCTGCTAACAGATTCCTTGAAATCAGCTCCGGAACAGCTCTGCTTGCAAGTTATCATTTTAATCAGGGAATAGCCGGAGGCAATAATACCGGAATAACGACTCTTACTGATGCAACATCAAATAATTATGCCGGGACGTTAACGAATTTCGCCTTGAACGGAGCGTCATCAAACTTTGTCGGATCCGGACCCGGTTTGTTTCCGGCTGTAACTACTATCAATATTACAGTCATTCCCGAAGGACTTTATAATGGCGCTACAGATCAACTGAATTTAAAAGATACTGTCAGAGCTTATTTACAATCCAATGTATCTCCATATAATACCATTGATTCAGCCTTTGCAGTGATCGATTCTGTAACATTTACCGGTTCGTTCATTTTTG
Organism: uncultured Ignavibacteria bacterium; assembly: GCA_937872315.1. GTDB lineage: Bacteria > Bacteroidota > Ignavibacteria > Tepidaquicellales > Tepidaquicellaceae > JAGPCH01. The sequence continues at coordinate 9,217 of CALMST010000273.1, forward strand.
CAAATGCTTCGAGCGGAACATATTACATAAGAGTGAATCACAGGAACAGTATTGAGACCTGGAGCAAGACAGGCGGAGAACCTTTGGTTCAGGGATCAACGATGAGTTATAATTTTTCATCCGCAGCCGCACAGGCATTCGGAAACAACATGGAACAGGTGGATGCTTTACCGGTGAGGTATGCCATTTACAGCGGTGATGTAAATAAGGACGGTTCGATCGATCTTAATGATGTATTATCTGTTTATAATGCATCGGCGATATTTTCATCAGGATATGTAGTGAATGATATTAACGGTGATAGTGTAGTTGACCTTAATGATATATTGTTTGCATATAATAATTCGGCGGGCTTTGCAGCGGTTGTGAGACCTTAACTCAATTCCATTTTTCAGATTTAAATTACGAAGTAAAAGAGACACTGAGAGATTCCATCCTTAATAAGATGGAATTTCTTTTTCTATCCCGGTTTTTTTTAATTATCTTAAGGCTATTATTTGGAAGGTATATCTGTTTATTACAAACTGTTTATTTCCCGGGACTTGCATTATAAGTATTATACTTTTAATAAATGAGCATTAATACTAACAGCTATATAAATATAATAATAGTAAATTACTTTATAAACGCCCAATAAAAAAACCCGGTGGAATCGGGTTTTTAAAATTGAGAAAATTTGCTTTATTGCTGCTTTCCTGTGGACAGGGCCGGAATTGAACCGGCGACACACGGCTTTTCAGGCCGTTGCTCTACCAACTGAGCTACCTGTCCTGGTGATAAAATTTACAGACCATCAACTTACCATTTTTAATGATTTTTATCAATCTAATTTTATTGCAATAAAATTAATTTGCAATTATTTCAAGTTTTATGTGACATGCGTTTTTAAAATTTAACTGCTTCGTCAATTATCACCTTTTCCTGATCTCAGAGTTTTAAATCTGAAATTATTTCAGAAAATGCAAAGCGCTAACATTTCTGCCAATTTCAATTCCCTTGCCGAGACCGTTTTCATTTGCTGAGCGGTAATGAATTCCTCCGTATAGCCGTGATATTGCAGCTTCATCTGCAAAATCAAAAAACGAATTAAAAGAACGGGGCGCAAACCCGTCACCTGAATGTGTATAATCAGTAAATGCATAATTGTATCCTAATATATCCGATAATACCTGCGCTGATGCACCTGACTGCGTTGAATGCCCTGAAGCATATTCAGGAAATGGCGGAGTAGTTATAAACGGTGACCACGATGGATCAATGTAATTTCTTATATAAGTTATCGGACGTAAAAGATTATATGTAAACTTACCTCTCCAGCAGGATATAAATGCATCAGAAACCGCAATACCAATTTTAGCAAGAGATGCTGAAGAAAAATCAAGTCCGGAATTACCGGAATTTAATAACTGCAGTAATATTGCCACTGAATGACCCGGAGGTGTATAAGAGCCGCCATCATCTGCCCAGAATAATGCGATCGTCTTTTGATCTTCCGTCAGCTTATTGGAAGTAGAATATACTTCCAGTGCCTGTGTATAAAAAAGTGATGTATTGCTTGTAGAAAAAGGAGCATGCGGTCCGGGCTGGCACTCGGTTACATTTGCGGTTATAAAAGGACGGTTATCTCCCCAGTACGGCTGAACAGCCGGTGAATTTGAAGGAGGTGTCGGAACCCAGTAACCTGTTCCGGCAGGTGGAACGTAACCCGGATCCGTATTGTGAAGCTGACCTTCATTTCCGCCGTCAGTTACTGACCAGTTATATATTGCATCTGCAATACTTTCCCCAAAAATTTTTGAACGTGAAAAAACTTCAGAAGATAACTGTGACTGATATTTTAAATTAAAAGCCTCCTCAAGAGAATCAACTGATGCCAAATTCTGTGCGGAAGCATTGAAATATAATTTTCTGATAATAAATGCCAGAGCCGCATTTGCGCATGTCGGCCAGTGATAAACTTCTCCTGAATTGATCTCCGGAAGTGTCGTCAACCCGTTAAGCTGGCCTTTTAATGACTGGTATTCAGGCATTCCCGGAACTACGGATTCGTAAAGAGCAATACCCGTATATCCAAGAGCTCTTGATGCGACAGGTGGTGTTATTCCGGAGGTCTGTTTGATCAGTTTGATCTCGAGATCATACCACTGAAATGCAACTTCTGAAGTATAAGTGTTTGTAAAAGCACCTGATGGATCTGTCTGGCTGTCAGGTGATACAGGATCGTCACTGCAACCTGTAAAATTAATGGAAGAAAATAAAACTATGATAATGCCAAACGAAATAAATAAAGCAGTAATATTTTTATTCATGATATTGAATTTTAATCTTTGAAATGTGTTGCCGGTTAAAACATTGGGTGATTTATCAGTTAGGGTAGTCTGATCAGGAACAGCTCTGACTGTTAATAAGCTTTAAATATCAGTTTCTCCGATTAATGGAATAATATAAAACATCGAATAATGAAGTTATCTGAATCTGTTCAAAATTATGAATAACACATTTAACAATTTAGTCTATATTTTATCTCCGGATAGATGACCGGATAAATGAATAAAATTTCTGTATTAAACTTTGTCTCAACAGCAGTTTCGGAATCAGACGGTCAACTTTAGTTAATTAAAAGTGTTGACCGGATTGAATATATTACAGAAATAACAGTAAAGCCTGATATTTGAAAAATTTAAATAATGAAAATGAAATTTGATTCACAGATAATTTTCTTCTCCGTAAAAGATCTTCAAATCACTTCTTCCTTTTATGAAAATAATTTTGATTTTAAACTGGTGCTCGATCAGGGTCAGTGCAGGATTTACAAGACAACGGCTGATTACTATATTGGGTTTTGTGAAAAAGAAAATGTGACAGTAAATGAAAATGTTGTGATCACATTTGTTACTGATGAAGTTGATAAGGTCTTTAAAAAGTTAAAAGAAAAAGTTCCTGATATAGAAATTGTAAAAGAGCCTGCTTTGAATGAAAGGTTTAAAATTTACAATGGCTTTGTAAAAGATCCGGATGGATATCTGATCGAGATACAGAGATTTGAATCTCCGGAATGGAAAGAAAATAAGTGATATTAAAAAAATAAAATATAAATGAATTCAGATCCTGAAAAATTTTTAAGCTTTTCCGAAGAAGTAAAATATGCTCTGTCAGATTCCAAACCTGTTGTTGCTCTTGAGTCAACTATCATCTCCCACGGCATGCCTTATCCGCAGAATTATGAAACTGCATATAAGATTGAAAACACAGTCCGTGAAAACGGCTCGGTGCCGGCTACCATTGCTCTTCTTAACGGAAAGATAAAGATCGGACTGAATAATAGCGAGATCGAATTTATCTCAAAAGAATCCGGAATTCTTAAAGCTTCACGAAGAGATATTCCGGTAATCATTTCACAAAAGCTGAATGCGGCTACCACGGTTTCTGCGACAATGATCTGCGCTGCTCTTGCCGGGATAAAGATATTTGCCACCGGAGGGATCGGCGGCGTGCACAGAAATGCGCAGAATACTTTTGACATATCGGCTGATCTGACCGAACTTTCACAAACCAACGTAGCCGTCGTATCCGCCGGCGTGAAATCAATTTTGGATATAGGTCTTACTCTTGAATATCTCGAGACTATGGGAGTTCCTGTGATCGGATATAAGACCGGTGAGTTCCCGGCATTCTATACACGCGAATCAGGATTTAAAGTTAATTATAAACTCGATTCGCCGGGAGAAATTGCCGATGCGATCAAAACAAAATGGGATCTTGGTCTCTCCGGCGGGGTGATCATTGCTAATCCGATCCCGGAAGAATATTCAATGGATAAGAATAAAATTGAAAAGGCAATTGATGAAGCTTTGAAAGAAGCTGATGCAAAAGGAATTAAAGGAAAGGAAGTAACACCGTTTCTTCTGTCTCAAATCAAAAGTATTACCGAAGGAAAAAGTCTTGAAGCAAACATACAGCTGGTGCTGAATAATGCGAAGCTTGCTGCGGAGATTAGTAATAAGTATTAGGTATTAAGTATTA
>CALMST010000274.1 GCA_937872315.1 uncultured Ignavibacteria bacterium
TGAGTTGTGAGTTATGAGTTGTGAGTTGTGAGTTGTGAGTTGTGAGTTGTGAGTTGTGAGTTATGAGATATGAGTTATGAGTGATGAGTTATGAGTTATGAGTTATGAGTTAAAGTAATATAAATAATATAAAGACCGGCAACAATAAGAGTTGCCGGTCTTTTTTTGTGTTGAAATTATAAAGGGCAATTAGTTTAAATTCCTGAATAAATAAAAATTGTTTATATGAAGTTTTCTGCCGGAATTCTAAAAAATGGAATTATGAGATTTCCGGATTCAAACTTTTCCGGAGAGAAAAAAACCGTATTCATTTGTTAAGAAATGTATTATCTGAATTATCTTAGCTTGTAAATGTGGGTATAATTAAAAGCTTCATTAACTAATATTTCAGCAGAAATAGTTAATAAGTATATGATATATAATTAAAGCTGGGTATATTTTGTATATTTTTCTTTGATTTAAGTAAAAAAAAATAATATTTTAGTAAACTTAAAATAATACTTGGATTATTTTAACTTTGAAATAAATTTGAAATTCACACATTATCTAAATTAAAATGAACAAATATGAAAAACATTTTATTGCTGCTTACAGCATTTTCAGCAGGTATCTTAATTTATACAGGACAGAGTTTTTTTAACATATCAGAAAACCGGAATCAGGATCCGGCTATGACAAGATTGATCCCGACAGGGGAATTCACATCTTTACCCCAGACAAATGTTAAAAATCCGGTTTACAGTACAGAATCAAGAGTAGTAAACACTGATATAGGCGATTATATTGTTGCTCCCACATTTCTTGTTTATCCATCCGGTAATAGTCAAAGTGAAACTCCGATAATTCATCACCCCTCTGATCCAAATATAATGTTTGCTTCTGCAAACGCATTACTCAGCAATGGCAATTTAAGTACCGGAGTTTATGTAACTACAAACGGCGGATTGAACTGGTTTGGCAGCGATACTTTAAATAATGGATCTTTCAATTACGGTGATCCTGCTCCATGTATTGATAATACCGGAAAATTCTATATCTCCTTTATAGCTCAGACAGGGAACATGGCTGTTTCTTATTCAACAAACAACGGAATTAACTGGACTCCAGAAAGTATAATACCGGGAAGTACTACAAGCTCTGATAAGAATTTTATGGCTACAGATAATTTTCCTTCCAGTCCTTATTACGGCAGATGTTATGTGGTATATACAAATTTTGGAATAACAAGCAGTAATTACGGAAGAATTGTTATGAGTTATTCATCAGATGGGGGAGAAAGCTGGTCAAATGAAGCTTTGGTCAGTCCACCTGCTTCAGCAAATCACTTCCATCAGGGAGTTGATATAAAAGTAAACAGATCCGGTGAAGTAATTTTAGTATGGGCAAATTCAATTGATAACGGGCAGAATTCTACGGAAGATTCGCTTGGATTTGCGAAATCAACAAACGGAGGTGTCAGCTGGGTTTCTTCCAGAAATAATGCTGTCAATATGAACGGAATAAGATCTTTGCTATTTTATAATAATATTAAAAGTAACGGATTTCCGAGACTTGATGTCGATGTGACCGGCGGACCAAGGAATGGCTGGATCTATGCTGTAACTTCAGAAAAATTCGATGCGCCCGCTACGGATTCTTCCGATGCGATTTTACACAGATCTACAGACGGCGGAAATACCTGGACATCTGTCAGGGTTAATCAGGATCCTCCGGGAACAAACAAGCGTCAGTATTTATCTGCTGTGCACGTGGATAATCTTGGCGGGGTAAATGTGATATATTATGATACAAGAAATACTCCTACTAATGATTCCGCTGAGATCTATATATCACGTTCTCTTGACGGCGGGAATACTTTCACGGATATAAAGGTATCTGATCATAAGTTTAAACCGACAAGAATCGTAGGCGCCAGTGAAAATTATTCAGGAGATTATATCGGGATCACTTCAAGTAACGGTAAACTGTTTCCATACTGGTGCGAACCTACTTTTCTCAGATATCAGGCCTGGATGGCAACTGTAACAATAGCCACAAATCCGGTAAGTCCGTTTAATCTGAATTCACCAGCAGCAGGTTCAACTTTAATTTCTTATCCGAATTCTTATATACCGACTACATTCAACTGGGATACTTCGGCTTCAAC
>CALMST010000275.1 GCA_937872315.1 uncultured Ignavibacteria bacterium
CAACCTGAGGATAATCTATATTTATTTTATAACTTCCGCTTTTTTCATCGGAAAAATTTTTTGTGGAAATGTTTATTTTCTGAGCAAATGAAATTGAATTCATTACAATGATCAGAAATGCTGTTAAAAAGATTTTAAATTTCAATTTTATTCTTGTTTATTTTATGACCATCATTTTCTTAACTGTACTAAATACAGCAGACTCACCATTGAATATTATTTTATAAAAGTAGGTTCCGCTTGGAATCGATCCGGCATTGAAATTTACAGAATGGAATCCGGCCGTTTTATATTCATTCAAAAGCGATGATACTTCCCTTCCCATATAATCATAAATAATTATATTAACAAACCCGTCTAAAGGAAGCCTGTATTCTATGCTGGTATTCGGATTGAACGGATTCGGGTAATTCTGTAATAATTCAAATTTTTCCGGTACCCCAATAAATACTTCATTATTCAGATCATGAAATTCAAAATTACCGTTAAAATCTATCTGCTTAAGTCTATAAGAATAACTTCCGGAACTTAAATTTTTATTATTAAATGAGTAATTGATATGATGTTCTGAATTTCCATTTCCATTTACAAAAGCAATTTTATTCCATGAATTGTTTCCGGATGATCTTTCAACTTCAAAACCCTTATTATTTGTCTCTTTGGATGTTGTCCATTTTAAAAGAACCGAATTGTCAGATACTTCAGATGTAAAAGAGGTTAATTCAACAGGTAACAGCGGGTCTCTGTATGCCAGACCGTAAACTAAAGTAGCTGAGTTTGCAACAAAAGATACTACTCCTGCAGAAGTAACCGTCAAACCGCAATTGGTCAAAGAAACGGATCTGCCGTTAGCTATGAAAACATTTCCGCCTCTGTAAACAGCCCCGGACATGAACTTCATCTGAAAACCTGTCTGAATTACGCCTGTCTGCGCTGAAGTATTCGGATTAATTTTTAATAATGAATATCCGGCAAGGTCGTCATCCCCAGACCATAAATAGACCAGATTGTCATCATAATTGAAAGCGATTATATGACAGCCTTCACTGTAACCAAAATTCCCAATTGTTGTAGTTGCCGCATTTGATAAATTCACACTGCTCAGGCGGGTTCTCTGAGCGACAACAATGTTTTCATCTCCCTGCATAGCATACATTACAGATGCGGTAGAATTATAGGTCAGTGACTGGTAATCCGATCCAAGGTATCCGATAAATGTACAAACTCCGGAGATCGGATCCACAGTAGCAAGCTGAGATTCCGCGCCGACTGTTCCTCCGGGTGTGTGGAGAATGATATAATACAGAAGATCGTCGGAATTCCATGTAACTGAAGGTGAATTTACAATAGTAAAGCCGTTCATTGTAAGTGTGGCTGAAGAGATCGTGGACCAGTTTGATTCATCATATGCCTCAATAGTTGTCCCGTGAACACCTATTACTATTGCCTTTGATACTCCTGATGAAATGAATAAACTTATTAAAAGGAATAACAGAAAAGAGATTGGAGGAGTAAACTGAATTTTCATAATCTTTATTTTTTAATTTATAAAAAAGTTGATTAACAGTATTTGAAGAAATTTTATAAATTCTATATAAACATTATTGGGATGTACAGCTTGATTCTGTTCATGATCTTAAGCCGTAAAAATTATACTTTAGTATCTATTATTTCAATGTCTATTTTCTTATATAGTTAAATCGATTAAATCTGGCGGAATCTGAAATTTCTTTATTAAATTTAATCAAATCATTTCCGGCAATTATTTATAATAATGACATATGTCACTATTTTATTAATATCATGCTTTTTATGTCTGTAAAATTTCCGGTTCTGCCTGTGGCGGATAATTTATAGAAATAAATTCCGCTTGCCAGATTGACTCCTGTAACATTTGAAAAAAAACTTACTTCATAATTTCCTTTATTTTGCTTTTCATTAACAAGTGTTATCACTTCATTTCCGAGTATGTCATAAACTTTCAGTGAAACCGTAATTTCTTCCGGCAACTTATATCTGATCTTTGTAGAGGGATTAAATGGATTCGGATAGTTCTGAAATAATTTATAATTCTCAGCAGAATGATTAGCCGTATAATTTACGGACACCGGATTTTCCATAAGCTTCCTTTCCCATATACCGTTGC
>CALMST010000276.1 GCA_937872315.1 uncultured Ignavibacteria bacterium
GCGCGAGAAGGGGACAGGCATTTGACAGCGGGACTTCGAATATTGGATTCAGATGCGTAAATTAGTTAGTAGTTAATAGATTGTAGTTAATAAGTTTAAATTTCTTAAATATGGTTTAGTTAAAATTGTTTTTTTATTATTTTGTGACGAAACATAATAGTTATCTCAGAGCTTCATATTCTTATAAAATTTTACTTTATAATTTTTAATAACAATATATATATCAATAATCATAAACTAAAAATCATGGCTAAAAAACTTGTTATGTTTTACCTGGCTTTACTTCTTTCTTTTTCAGGTTGTAATGAAAAAGGAGATAAAAAAAGTACAACAGGTACTAAAGTTCAGACAACGGGAGAAATTGGTTCTCCTGAAGCTACTACTACAATTGAAGGGAATCAACTTCCACCTCCACCTTCACCATTTGGCGGTGTAATGGGAGAATCTATGGAAGATTCTAAATCCTGGTGGCCTCCAAGAGTTGTACCTCCTAAGGGAGCGCCGAATGTTTTACTTATTATGACAGATGATGCCGGGTATGGTGTGTCCGGAACATTTGGAGGAGTTATTCCGACTCCTGCAATGGATCGTGTAGCAAAAATGGGACTTAAATATACTCAGTTTCATTCCACATCATTATGTTCACCTTCCAGAGCTGCAATTATTACAGGAAGAAATCACCACTCTGTTGGATTTGGAGTAGTTACGGAACAGTCCACTGGCTTTCCGGGATATAATTCTATTATAGGTGTTGATAATGCAACAATAGGTACAATTCTAAGAGATAATGGATATTCCACTTCATGGTTTGGTAAAGATCATAATACACCTGATTTTCAATATTCAGCTTCAGGTCCGTTTGATCAATGGCCGGTTGGAATGGGATTTGAATATTTTTACGGATTCGTCGGCGGAGAAACCGATCAGTGGCACCCATTTCTATTCAGAAATACCACACAGATATTTCCATTTAATGATGATCCGGAATATAATCTGATCACAGGAATGGCGGATGATGCAATAAATTATATGAGACAATTAGATGCGGCAAATCCTGAAAAACCGTTCTTTGTTTATTATGTGCCTGGCGGTACTCATGCGCCACACCAGCCTAAAAAAGAGTGGAGCGACAAGTTTAAAGGAAAGTTTGATATGGGCTGGAATAAAATGAGAGAAGAGATATTTGCAAATCAGAAACGTCTTGGTGTAATTCCTCAGAATACACAACTTACTCCATGGCCGGATGATCTGGCTAAATGGGAAACACTGGATTCAAATGACAAAAAAATGTTTGCAAGACAGGCAGAAGTTTTTGCCGGATATGTAGCATACACAGATCATGAGATCGGTCGTGTGATCCAGCAGGTGGAAGATATGGGAAAACTTGATAACACTCTTATCATATATATTACAGGTGATAATGGTACAAGTCCTGAAGGTTCTACTATTGGAACTCCTTTTGACCTTGCTGCGCTTCAGGCAATAGATGTACCGGTCAAAGATCAGTTACCGTTTTATGAAGAATGGGGAGGTCCAAATACTCAACCTCATATGTCAGTTGCATGGTCCTGGGCATTTGATACTCCATTTAAATGGACAAAGGAAATTGCATCTTTCTTTGGCGGAACAAGACAGGGAATGTGTATTGCATGGCCAAATCGTATAAAAGATGCGGGTGGAATAAGGACACAATTCCATCACCTGATTGATATAGTACCTACAATACTTGATGCGGCTCAAATCCCGGCTCCAAAAATGGTTGGAGGAATTGAACAAAAACCTATTGAAGGTGTCAGTATGGCTTATACCTGGGATAAAGCAAATGAAAAAGCGGCATCCGAAAGAAAGACACAGTATTTTGAAATGTTTGGTGCCCGTGCTCTTTACCATGAAGGCTGGATTGCTTCCACTGTCCCGCCGGATCCGCCATGGCTTATGGGAAGAGAAAAAATGCCTCCTCCAAAGGATTACAAATGGGAGTTGTATAATATAACTGATGATTATTCGCAAAATAATAATCTTGCGGAACAAAATCCTGAAAAGCTAAAAGAGCTTCAGTCAATGTTTGTAACTGAAGCAAAGAAATATAATGTGTTCCCGCTTGATAATTCAGTTATACAAAGAGTATTAACACCCCGTCCAAGCGCAACAGCCGGACGAAGTTTATTTACATATTCAGGAGTGCTATCCGGATTACCAATGAGTACTTCATCAAATATTCTTAATAAGAATTTTACAATTACTGCTGAAGTTGAAGTTGCTCAAAACGGTGACGGAGTGATTGTAACCGAAGGTGGCGCGTTTGGAGGTTATGGTATGTATTTATTAAAAGGTAAACCTGTATTTACATATAATATGCTTGCGCTTGAAATTTTTAAATGGGAAGGAACGGAAGCTCTTTCTCCCGGTAAACATACTATTGTTTTTGATTTCAAATACAATGGTCCGGGATTTGGAAAAGGCGGTTCAGGTAAATTAAGCGTGGACGGAAAAGAAGTTGCAAGTAAAGAGATTCCGCATACTACACCTTTCTTAATGAATCTTGGAGAAACTTTTGATGTCGGTATTGATACAAGAACACCTGTAGATCCAAAAGATTATCAGATTCCTTTCAGATTCGGCGGAACAATAAGCAAAGTTATTATTAAAATAGGACCGGAACAATTATCAAGTTCAGAAGTCATTTACAAAAATAATATTCTGGCTTCAGTAAATTATTGATCCATATTTAAAACAAATTAATTAAAAAACCGGAAGAGAAATCTTCCGGTTTTTTTTGTTATTAAATCTTCCGGTAATATAGATTATCTTTTATTAATTTATTCATAATGTTTACTTAATACCAAATACCAAATACTTAATACCATTAAATGAAATTCTACAACGGTGAAACTAACATTGTATGCTCTAATCTGGAAAACTCTCTGAAATTTTACAAAGACATTCTCGGATTTGAATTTATTGAAGAAGACGGTGAAGCTGTCAGATTGAAATTATGTAACCAGTATTACCTCTTACTGCCAGTTGCGCAACAACGTATTGAAAGAAATAAATACTGTGAATTCCCTGAAGTTTCTTTAGACCTGATGGTTGATAATATTTTAGAAGCGGAGAAATATTTCAAAAATCTAAATGTGGAATTTGTTAAAACTTTGAAAGATGGCGAGAAATGGTTTATAATCAGCGATCCGGACGGACTTGTATTGGAAGTAATTCAAAAGTGAAGGAGTCTGCATTAATGGATTTACAACCCGCCGCAGCAGATTACAAACGTTATGAAAGCTGCTTTCTATCTTTATCGCTTAAACTCCCCGAAGCAAATCTGCTGATCAGTACTATTTGGAAATAACTGTCCAAAAAGACCTTCGAATGTTTATAATGACATTACTAAATGTGAGACAGGGTCAATTTCTTTATATACAATTGTTGTGAGTTTATTATTACTGAAATAAATGAAATTCCATGTTAAATTTTTCTGTCTGGCTGGACTGCTGTTTATTGTATATGATTCTTTTGAGATCTCAAAAATTAAATTACAGGAATTTGCCCGGATCAATCCTGTCATTAAATAAACTGTAATTGCGCCGGCTATACTGAATACAGATACTTTTCCGCTGGTAAGGATTCTTTTCAGAATTATGTATGCAATTATAAAAAGGAATATTATTCTGAGACATATATGATTATTTAAAACAACCCCACTTTTGATTTGGGACTAGGGATATCGGATTTGGAATTTATATGTTTTTATAAAACGTAAGATTGGTATTCAAAAACAAAAACCCGTCTGTGATACATTGCCGGAAATTAATCATAGGCGGGTTTGTTTGTGTTTCAATTTGATATACTTTGTTTTTAAACCCAATTTAAATCAAATATTGATTTCTCAAATTGTTTTGGACACTATTGGAATTTATTCCGGTTTATTCCCAAAATACTCTTTAATTTTACGAAGTATATACATAACTTTCAAAGAAATTAAACAATACCATCATGAACGAGAGTAATGAGGACAAAATTAAAGAGCTTTACTCCATTATTTCTTCCGTAAAAAAAGAAATCGGCTTCCTTAGAAAGGAAATTGATATCCTGATACTTCAAAATGAACTGCTTGTTAGTAAAAATAAATATCTGTCAGCTTACTTTGATTACAAAAAGCTAACAGATGGAAGTGATATGGAGAGTGAAGCTAGTGATTCACAGCGCGAAGCGAGTGATACAGAGCACGAAGCAAGTGATACAGAGCGCAAAGCAAGTGTTACAGAGAGCGAAGCAAGTGATACAGAGCACGAAGCAAGTGATACAGAGCGCAAAGCAAGTAATACAGAGAGCGAAGCAAGTAATACAGGGAACGAAGCAAGTGATTCACACCGCAAAGCAAGTGATACAGAGCGGGAAGCAAGTAATACAGAGTACGAAGCGAGTGATATAGAGTACAAAGCGAGTGATACAGAGCGGGAAGCAAGTAATACAGAGTACGAAGCGAGTGATACAGATAGCGAAGCAAGTGATACTAATTGGGAAGCGGGTAATGCGGAGAGCGAAGAAAGTAATCCGGGGCGGAAAATAAGTAACAAGGAGAGCGAAGCCGGTAATATTGAGCCGGATAATCCCGTTGAGAAAGTGATTATCTTTTCAGATGAAGAAATGATTGAAATATTCAGACAAGCATTTAAGAAAAAACTGAATAAAAGGAAGTATGTGAAGAAGATGACCGAAAGACTGTCTCAGGAAATCTTATATCTGTATAAAATAAAAACTGCCAAAGTTGAGGATCTTGATAATGAATTCGGATTTCCGTTTTCAACTTTATTCAAGGATCTGAAATTTCTAAAAGAATCAGGATACATTTTTTTCAGAGGAAATAACCGGAACAGGCATTATGAAATTTCAGAAAAGAAGACTTCTATGCTGTTAAAAAAATGAGTTTCTGTCCCAGCTATGATGCTCCCGAGAATCAGAAATTTCTTATGGCGATTTATATCAGGCGGATACATAAACAACACATCAAAATTTTGTATTGGAACAATCTTTTTTTTACCGACGTCGAAATTGATTATAATAGTCGGTTTATTAACTCCAAATCAGAAAATCCAAATCCCAAATTGGAATTGTTCATTGAAAATATTTAGCATAAATTAATAAAATTATTAAAGTGCATAACAAAATATTTTATTATGAAAAAATTAATTACTCTCATAGCAATATTGGCAACGATTGTAATTTTCACTTCCGGTTCTTACTCACAGACAATTGTTGCATCTTATCCTTTCCCAAATTATTCTCAGTACAATT
>CALMST010000277.1 GCA_937872315.1 uncultured Ignavibacteria bacterium
TTTGAGTGCGGGGAATAGTTCAATATACAATGAACAAATAAATTTTGGAAGCAGTCTGAAACTTATGACTCATGAATCATCCTGAATGTTAATCCAATGAATTGTTTTGAGAATAAAGAAATTTGTTTGAAGCGTTTTCAGAAGATCCGGTTCTGTCCGGAACGATTTATGTAAATTACTAAAGCTGGCAGTTCAATTCCGAAAAAGCTTATCTGCCACAGATTAGCGCGGACTTCACTGATTAGTAAAAAGCAACCCAACCCACTGTCATCCCCGCGTGCTCTTAGCAGGGATCCATTTTCAACAGTTAACCGGCTAATTCCGAAACTGATATTTTGCCACAGATTGACACGGATTTCACGGATTAGTTTGAAGCAACCTAACCCACTGTCATCCCCGCTTGCACTTAGCGGGGATCCATTTTCAACAGTTAACCGGCTAATTCCGAAACTGATATTTTGCCACAGATTGACACGGATTTCACGGATTAGTTTGAAGTAACCCAACCCACTGTCATCCCCGCATGCTCTTAGCGGGGATCCATTTTCAACAGTTAACCGGCTAATTCCGAAACTGATATTTTGCCACAGATTGACACGGATTTCACGGATTAGTTTGAAGCAACCCAACCCACTGTCATCCCCGCATGCTCTTAGCGGGGATCCATTTTCAACAGTTAACCGGCTAATTCCGAAACTGATATTTTGCCACAGATTAACACGGATTACACAGATTAGTTTGAAGTAACCCAACCCACTGTCATCCCCGCATGCTCTTAGCGGGGATCCATTTTTACTGTTCTCATAAAAGAAATTGTTGTGCCATGGTAAACAATTAAAATTCCTGATCATAATTATCATATCTGCTTTACAGCATAATAGTATTAATCATTCACTTAAAAGTTTTGATTTTTGCTGCAATAGTATTGGTCTTTCCGGCAACAGTATCGAACTTTCCATAAACAGTATCGAACTTTCCACCAACAGTATCAAACTTTCCACCAACAGTATCAAACTTTCCACCAACAGTATCAAACTTTCCACCAACAGTATCGAACTTTCCACCAACAGTATCAAACTTTCCACCAACAGTATCAAACTTTCCACCAACAGTATCGAACTTTCCACCAACAGTATCCAACATTCCGGCAACAGTTTTATGCTTAACGATGACAGTCCGGGTTAAGGGATTAAACCTTTCTTGAAAAATATTATCTAACAAGAAATTCCGGTCAATTATTTTTACGGAACTTTTATAAAAGACCGGTGTATAACCGTCATAAAATAAAATTAAAGTAATGAAAGCTGTAATCAGAAATACAGAAAAGGCGGGGATAAGCAGAGCGGTTCAGAAAGCCTGTCTTAAATACGGAATTTCAAAAGCATTCATTACAAAAGCGGATTCATACCTTCACTATTCAAATCAGATATTATCCGGGATCAGCGGCAGTATAATCTCCGCATGCATTCTCCTGGTAATACACTTCAAAAACAGATCCATAGTCCTCAAGCCGTTTCTGAATATTCCGGAGCGTAAGGAGCATCTCTATTACATCGAATTTATTGAGATTGCCAGCAGCTTCGACGGAGTGATTGAGCGGTACTGCGGTGTACCCCCGTGACAATTTTAAATTTTAAATTGTAAATATTTTCAGGAATGAGTTTATGCTTAGTTAAGAAAGTGTGAATACTTTTAATAAAGAGATGATCCGGTAAGAATAAAAATAATTTATAAATCTTAAAATTTAAAATATCATGAAAAAGAATATAAGCGCCTCTTTAGAGGCAAAGCTGAAAAGCAGCCGGGAGATGGTGGCATTTGTAAAGGATTATGATCTTTATAATCCGACTTCAGAAGAATTGAAGCTCCAGAATTACGAAACATTCGTGAATCTTGTTGACAGTGATATCACACCGTTCAAGGATGCAGCCGCCGCATTTATGCAGGCAAGGGAAAAGATCAACACTGAAGTTGATAAAATGGTGAAGATATCCATCAACGTAAGAAGCGAGATACTCGAGATCAAAGGAAAGAATTCGACTGAATACAGGCAGACCGACAACATTGTAAAGCTTCTTACAGGCGAGAACATTCAGGAACACGCAAAAATGAAAAAGGAGATCATAAAGAATCTGAAGGAAGGCGAACCTGTACCGGTTTTCATATCGGTATCGATGCTTGATCATAAATCAAGGCTCGGTAATTTCAGATCGCTGATCGCGCTGGTAAAGACGTTCGGCTTTTACGGTCCTGCCGACGAGGAATTCTCGATCACTTCGCTTGAAGCGCAGGAAGCAGCGGTAAGTGACGCGATAGCCGGCTCTGCGCAGAAGGAGAGTGAATTCCTTGCTCAGAGGAGCAAGATTCTCCGGTACTTCAATGAAAAAGGCGGCCTGAAGGACAGGGCTCAGAGAGCAAAGGTGCACGTGAAAAGAAAGTACGGACGCAAATCTCCTGAATACAAAGCGCTTACGAGGAAGAAGTATTAGAGATAAGCGTGATAGCGTGTGATGAAAAAAAATCAAATATATATGTAATATAAACAACCGCCGGTGAATACCGGCGGTTTTTTGGGGAGAATGTTTTTACCTTTCGTTTTTACCTCTCGATTCTGGCGGTTTCCCTGAACATAAAGTTCACCGGCTTTTTTTCTTAAAGACATTTCCATTTATTATAATTGAACATTCAGCAGGATTTCAGTAAATTGCAGAAGAACTTTTATGAACAGATCAGCTTCCCTGCCCGAAAGAAAAAGTTTAAAATGATAATCTGCATGAGACGGTAAGAAAATCGTTCGTTTATGTGTGCCGGTGATGCCGGAGGACTTGTAAAAATTCGAAGGAGGGACTGATATACTTTCGATAAAGAAACTTCCTGATCATAACAGTCTTCGAACGACGATGATTTATACTCATGTAAGTAAGAATTATATAAATAAAATTCAGTCGCCGCTTGATAAGTTACAAATATACGAAACTCAATTATGCGGAAAGCCGCAGTAAGCGTGAAGGATATACGCATAAAAGGGAAATGGAGTTGCGTATATATAGACGACATTTACAATAAATAAATACCAAAATGAATAAGGACGACATTAAGGAAATTGATGTAAAAGAAGTTGAAGAATGGTTCGACGAAGAAGAAAATGACGAGAACGAAGTACAGGATGAAGCGTCAACAGCAAAACAGCCGAAAGAAGAAGATATTTCAGCAAAATATGCTAACACTCAACTACGAATTGTAAGAACAAATCTTGACTATTCTATTGATTATTTAAAATCTTCACTAGGCAGTTCTATAGACTTAGAACCACAATACCAAAGACGCAGTCGCTGGGACAATAAAAAGCGTTCATTACTTATTGAATCACTTTTATTAAATATTCCTGTTCCGCCAATTTTTCTGTTTGAAATTGAATACGGACAATACGAAGTTGTTGATGGACGTCAAAGACTTGAAACATTAAAGGATTTCCTTGATAATTTATTCCCTTTAAAAAATCTAACTTATTGGAAGGAATTAAATGGAAGTAGATTTAAAGAACTGCCAGTAATTATCCAAAGAGGATTATTAAGAAGAACAATTTCAGCAACAGTATTGCTAGCAGAAACTACGAGACCAGAAGATTCGGAAATAGATGTGAGAATGGTTTTATTTAATAGGTTAAATACTGGTGGTGTTCAGCTTAATCCACAAGAATTAAGGAATGCACTTTATGATGGGCATTTTAACAATCTTCTTTTTACTATTTCAAGAACCGATTTATTTACAACAGTATGGAACATTCCAAAGAAAACTCCTAATGAAGAAAATGACCCGCCTAAGGCGTTAATTAATAATGCACTTTATAAATCAATGGCAGATTGCGAATTAGTTCTTCGCTTTTTTGCAATAAGAGAAACAATACTTGAAAACTTAAAAGGGAGTCTCAAATCTTTGTTGGACAAATCAATGAAAAAGCACAAAGATGACAGTATGGAAGCTGTAGAAAAAAGCAAAGCATTATACATTAATACATTGACCGAGCTTTCCACAATTTTTGAAACAAAACCATTTGTACTTCCAAACCTTAATAAACCAAGTCGTGCACTTTACGATGCACTTATGGTTGCATATAGCTTATTAACCAAAGAACAAATTGACAGCAAGGAACAAATTAATCAAAAACTTAATGAAAGTTTAAATACACCTAAAACCTATGATATTCTTTTAGGTAAAGGTAATTCTATTGAAGCTATCAAGAATAGAGTTGACGAGGCAAAAAGAATACTAATGAAATAGAACTAAAGATGAATTATATATATCAAGATTTTTTAAAGGATATTGATGATCTTAGGGCGGTTTTAAAATTAGCGGATAGTTTAAAGAGTTTTTCGGCTCAAAATAATGAGCCCGAAATTGAAATTACAGACAATAAGTTTTTAGAATTAGCTGAAATTGTTCATTCCAAATCTCGGGATGCAAATTTTGGAATGGTGTTTATTCCTGGCACCATAGTTCTTTATCTAGGAGGTAGATTTGAATATTTCATAAAGACATTGTTTGAAGAGCTATCAATGACAATTGCCTTAAAATGCAAGAAGTTCGAATACCTTCCAAAAGAGTATAAGGAGAATTTAATTGCATTTACATCTGAAGTAATAAAATCGCCTGCAAAATATAATCATGGTGAAAATGGAGTAAAAACATTTATTACAAACTTATCAAATAATGTTAACGGTCTTGAAATAGCTGATATAAACACAAAATGCTTATCAATCACCAGTGAGAATATGCGACCTCCAATTCTTAACGATTTATTTAATCGAATTGGTGCTAAAGACATTTGGGTTAAATTAGGTCATCAAGCCAATCTTCAAGCATTTTTTGAAACTGCCGATGCAAGCAAAGCCCAAAAGGACGCGACAAAATTTTTAAACGATTTTATGGACATTAGAAATAAAGTTGCTCACCCTTCAGGGAGCTTTCAATGGCCAGACACAAAAGCTGTAATGAAACACATTGACTATTTTGAAGTATTAGGGCAACAAATTTGCAACTTAGCATCAGTCTACGAAACTTCATTAGTAGCATCAGGACTTGAAAAGAAAGCAATAGATGACGAGAAAGCCAGCAGCCAACCGCCACTTGCCTCAAGTGGCGGTGACGTGGTTAATTGAAGGTTCGTGTTTATATTTATCTTAGGTGCAGGTTGTTAGTATAGTAAATCTAAATCGCAACCTGCGGCAAACAGCAAAACGTTGCCTGCAACCCGTGAGGACAGTGCTAACTTGAATGAGTGACTAAGTAAAGCAAACAGACAAAAAATTAACTTTGACAAACAACCAATTATGGCAATGATAAAACTTAAACAAGTAACTGTAAATAAATACAAGAGCATACAGAAAACTCAATCTGTGGAAATTGATCCTGCAATTACCACCATTGTAGGTATGAATGAGTCAGGCAAAACTTCCTTCCTTGAAGTGATTGCCAAAACAAACTACTTCAGCAATGACAAAGATTTCAAGTTTGATAGAACACAGGACTATCCTAGAAATGAACTGATTGACTTTGAAAGCAGTGGTGAAGATTGTGAAGTTGTAAAATGCGACTATGATATTTCTTCCGAGTTACTCAAACTGATTGAAGAAGAATTAGGGAAAGGGGTTTTTACTGTAAACGAATTTTCCTACAGTTTTCATTACAAGAAAGATACTCAAACATTTTCAGGTATAACTGCCAACATAAAAAAATATTTGGAGCATCAGGTTGAAAAGTTTACATTAAGCGACACAACCAAAGCTGCAATTGTTAAAACAGCTTCACTTGCTGACATCTCCAAAATAGCAGCAGCAGAAGCAGGAGACGATGACCTTGCAACATTCAAAGCTGACATCAAAAAAATTATTGAAGATGCCTATCAGAATTGGGAAAACGAGTTATCTGGCTATGTTGCCAAGAAATGGATTAAACCTCGGATACCGAAGTATTGGTATTTTGATGACTACTATCACCTTAAAGGAAAAATCAACATTAACGAACTTCAAAATAATAGCGGAGCAGAAGAATTAAAAACTGCCAAGGCATTTTTTGAACTTGCACGAATTGAGCCCAATGAAATTTTGAACTCAAACGAATATGAAAGGTTCGTTGCTCTACTTGAAGCTTCTTCAAACAAAATCACTAACGAAATATTTAAATATTGGTCAACAAATAAAAATCTTGATATTGAATTTAGAATCCAAGACAAGCTTAATCCCAACAACAATCAACAAGAGAAATTCCTTGACATTAGAGTAAAAAGTCAGCGACACAAAATCTCATTGCCGTTAGATAGGAGAAGTAAAGGTTTTAATTGGTTCTTCTCATTCATCATCTGGTTTAGTAAAATTCAAGCTGATAAAAACTCCGACTACATTTTACTCCTTGACGAACCTGGATTAAATCTACATGCTTCTGCACAAAACGACTTGCTTCGCTTCATTGAAGACCTGTCAAAAAAATATCAAATCATTTATACAACACATTCGCCTTTCATGGTTGAATCCAACCATTTAGATAGAGTGAGAACTTGTTTAGAAACCGAAGAAGGCACAATCATTTCAGACACCATTCAAGAAAAAGACCCTAATACCTTATTCCCTTTACAAGCTGCATTAGGGTATGACATTGCTCAAAACTTATTTGTTTCCAAAAACAATTTGCTTGTTGAAGGTCCTGCTGACTTAATATACTTGACTGTTCTTTCAAACATTCTTGAATCTGAAAAAAGAACTTGTTTAAAAGAGAACATTACAATAGTTCCTGTCGGTGGATTAGACAAAGTTTCAACTTTCATTTCATTACTCAGAGGTCAAAAATTAAATATCGCATGTTTGCTTGACACATTCACAGACCAAAAAGGGAAACAAAAAGTTAATGATTTGATTCGCTACAAAATCATCAAAGAGAAAAACATTCGTTTCTTTGATGAGTTTTCGAACAATGGAAAAACAGTTGCTGACATTGAAGACCTTTTCACGAAAGATGAGTATGTAAAACTTTTCAATGCTGCCTTTGACAAAGAGTTTTCCGAAGTTAAAGTTGCAACCCTTGACATAACTATTGACACTGTGCTTAAACAAATAAACAAAGCGATAGGCAAAGACCGATTCAATCATTATAGACCAGCAAACAAATTGAATCAACTTGGAGTAGATAAGAAATTTTTTTCTACTACAACGCTTGACAACTTTGAAAAAATGTTCACTGAAATTAATAAACTCTTTTAATAGAATTTCTTCAAACTTGAAATGACTAATCTTCGTGAAAACATTCAGGCAGCAGGCAACAAGGTATTGCCAAAAGCAGAGGTGACGGGTTTCTATGACACATTTGTGCTTAACCGAACTTTAGTTTTTCAAATCAACGGTAGTGTTGAAAAGCCCCGTCTTCGCCAATACCCGAACCGTTATGCGTAAGTTAATATAACAGAATAATAAATAATGAATCAAAAATTGAATTGCTACATATCTGCTCCTGTGAATTTTGACCTAACGAGGTTGGAGGCGTTGCTTGACAGTCAAAAAATCGAGTATCATAGTTTTTATGACTTTTCTATTGGCACTACTTTCTCCGACTTAATAAGACGAAAAATTCGGGAATCCGATTTTATAATAGCTGTCTTGCAATCCGAAAATGCAAACGTGCTTTTTGAACTCGGCGTTGCTGAAGGATTGAAAAAACCAACTTTTATTCTCGTGGATAAGGAATACAAAGTGCCTTTCTTCCTGGATACAAAATTTTATTATCAAACTAATTTCAAAGATTTATCACTTATCGATTTAGCCCTAAAAAACTTTGTACAAGACATAGGAAGTAGAAAAAAGAATACTCAGAAGAAGGAAGATAAGGACAGTCTGACAGTAGATGAAACTGCAAATACGTTAGCAAGAATTTCGAACCTAAGAAAGAATCCAAATGAAAAAGAGATTTTCAGTATAATAAAAGATACATTTTCGAAGATCGACATTCAAAATGTTTCCATTAGCGAATCCACAGCCGACAAAGGCGTTGATTTAATTATTCGAAGCAAGAATTTGACACCGTATTTTGGAAACCCCATTTTTGTCGAAGTCAAAGCCGGCAATTTAAATGTTCAACGAATTATTCAAGCAGAACAACAACTGTTGAAGTATATAAATCTTTCAGAAGCTAAAGGTGCTATAATTCTCTATCTAGATAGGGACAATAAGCGATTTGATAACATTAAAACTAGTTACAATTCGATATTGCTATTTGATCTCGAAGATTTTATAAATGGAATTGCCTCTGACGGATTTGAGAAGACCCTCATTGATAAAAGAAACAAATCTGTTCACGGAAATTTTTAAGCCATGCCAAATTACAACAGAGCAAGGATTAAAGATTTTCTTGACAGATCGGATGGAGCACCCAATGAGGATGCTAAAGGTCGAATTTTTGAAGATCTTATAGTTTATTTATTTGAAAGATTTCAAGGAGTTCGAGTCGCTAAAAGAAACGTATTGGATAATACTGGAGCCCAAGAATTGGATGTCGTTTTTTGGAACAATAGAGTAAGGTCTCCTTTTGATTTTCTAGATCCAATCCTGATTTCAGAGTGTAAAAATGAGGCGACCCCATTGAGTAGTTCAAAATGTAGAGAGTTCGTTGCCAAACTTAGAAGTCGTGGGGCAAATACTGGTTTGTTAATCTCATCAAGTGGAATTGCTGGGCAACTGAATGGCTATCGATATGCAAACTCCGTTATTATGGATGCTTTGACTGCGGACAGGATTAAAGTTATTGTAATCGACAGGGCTGAAATTTTGGCTCTTAAAAACACTGATGACATAATAAATTTGATAACAGAAAAGTATTTGAATCTAACTCTTAGAAGAACGTTAGACTAAAGCCTACGAATAACACGAGGTTTTGCGTCAGGCGGGATGACATGCAAAATTCAAGTCTTGTGTTTTTATTAAACTTTAGTAATAAATTGAAACTTTGTGCTTCGAAACCGTCCCGAACGCCAAGCCCGAACCGTTAGGTATAATACTAGCAGACTATGAGTACACATACATTTCAAATATCATTTCCTAAAGACGACAACGGCTTTGTAGGCAGAGAATGTCTTGAATGCAAAAGGTATTTCCCGCCGTCGGTAAATTAACAAAGGGCTCACTTTCAATTTGAGTTAGTACG
>CALMST010000278.1 GCA_937872315.1 uncultured Ignavibacteria bacterium
AATACTTAATACTTAATACTTCTTCTCAATCATTCCCTTTATCTTAAAAGACAGATCATGCAGCAGCAGTTCAGGAATAATATTTCCGTCAATCTCCTTAACTGATTCTTCCAGAAGATTTATGATCTTATAATTATCTGAATCAAAATTTGCATCAAATTTTTTCAATCTGTCTTCTTTATCTTTATTAATAATAATTTCCGGATTGCCATATCTTATAGCTGAAAGGTCTCTGAACCACACTGAAAGTAAAGCCAGAAATTGTTTTATTCTTTCCTTATCCTTTTTGGCAATAACAAAATCTATGTCATGTCCGAGTCTTTGAGCTTTCCCGGTAATGGTAGATGAAAGATAATCAAGAACTTTATCTCTCAGCTCAGGATAATTATTACCCAAGATGTCATTACATCTGGTAATACTTCCTTCAGATAATTCTGCTGTGAATTCGGCTTCAGCTTTACCCGCGCCGGGAAATTTTTCATAAATATATTTTAATATGGCTTCTTTAGGAAGATTATTGAATTTAATTTTCTGGCATCTGCCAATAATGGTCGGAAGAAGAGAGTTTAATTTTGAAGTAGTCAGTAAAAGAACCGAGTCACGCGGAGGTTCTTCCAGTATCTTCAATAACGAATTAGAGCTCTGGGGATTCATCCTGTCACATCCTGAAATTATGAATACTTTTTTCTTTCCGGTACTTCCTGTCAGATAGATCTCTTTTTTGATCTGTCTGATGCTTGAGATCCTGATATCATTGGCTTTCGGGAGCGATATCCTGTGATATTTGTCGGCGGCTTTTAATTCCATTTCCTCCAGATAAAAATTAAAATCCTCACTATCAAGTTTTTCCAGCGGATTGGAATCATCATCAGAAGAACTTTTTCCGGTTGGAAGAGCCGTTGTAAATTTCATAAGTGATGATCTGAAAGAATCTATACCTGTACAGCTTTTGCATTTATCGCAAGCCTCGATTCCATCTACCGGATCATCACAATTCAAAAGTTTCGCAAATTCCACCGCCGCCGCATCTTTTCCGGTACCTTCAGGACCATAAAAAACATAAGCATGGGAAACCTTTCCGCTTTTGAAAATATTTTTCAAAACGGCTTTTGCTTTCTCCTGATCTTTTACATTATTCCACATAACAAAATTAAAATGTGTTGCCTATTCCGAACTGCAGATGATACTTATCGCTGAAATTACATCCCGGACCGATAATCCAGTAAGATCCTCCTACAGGTCCCGGCTGAGGGTCATAAATTTTGAAACCAACATCTATTCTTATAGCGCCGACTATGGAATAATATCTGAGTCCTACTCCTGAAGCCAGCGCAAACTGATTTAATTTGACTTTATCGATCTTTGACCAGACATTTCCTACATCCATAAATGCCGTAAATCCAACATCCCTGAGATAAACATTAGACGAAGAAAGAAATGGTCTCAGCCGGTATTCAATTGAATTTTCAATTATAAAATCGCCACCGACATTTTTGTCTGCTACAATGCCAAGCTGCTTTGCGCCCCATCCTCTGATACTGGTGGATCCGCCGCAAACGAATCTGGTATCAGTGGGAACAAGATCACCCTGTATTTCATAACCCTGAAAGAAAAAATTGTTATCACCATATTCAAATATTATACCGGTATATAATTTCCCTGCTATTACAGCCGGAACATTCTTTTCACGTTTGCTCATACTTTTATATCCGGAATTAAAACTAGTAAGTTTTAGATAACTCGGGGAAGCCGTATTAAACAAGTTTTTTATCAAACCTCCAAGCAGACCGCTTTCCTGAATCGTATATGCCTGATAATATCCGGCACTGGGAAATCTTAAATCGTTTACGGAATTATGAACCAGTGATAATCCGATCAAAGATTCAAAATTATTTAATGAAAAAGCATTCAGCAAGACTTCATCGTCAACAATTATATCATTCTTTAGAGTGATCCTCTGATTAATTATATCCCAGTTAGTACTGATCTGATTAATGTAAGTATATTTCGGAAGTTCGAAAGTGACACCTACGGAATTCTTTATCTCTGTATTGTTACTGAATTCATCTATATTATATTGTATGCCTATATTCCAGTTACCGTATATATATCTGCTGTTAAAAAGATACGGCTGATAGATAGTATTCAGAAACTCGAATCTGTTATTTTCAATGGAATTGAAATATATCCTGGCACTTGATGTAAGCACTCTTCCGCCTCCCAGAAAATACTTATCCGAATATTTAAGACCGGTACCGAGATAAAAATAGTTTTCTATATAATATCCGAACAGTTCAGGTGTAAGGTCATACTTATTTCCGACCTGGGCATTTATGACGAAATCAATTTTTTTTGTAAGACTGTCAATTGAATCAATATTGATCCTCGGATTATCAAGCAGTGTAATTTTTGAGATATTAAATTCGCTTTCCACCACCTGACTCTTATCATACACCTGATCTTCCCTGTAAGTAAGTTCTCTTCTTATGTCAGATTCCGTAATATTGTATCTTTTTCCCTTAATATTGATTTGAGTTTTGCCGTATGAATAAATTCCACCGGGTTTAAAATCTACATCAATATTTACCTTACCTTTAAGTTCCTTTTCGTTGGATTCAAGTTTCAGAATAAAAGGTTTATCTGCGGATGCCAATGCATATCCGTTATCAAAGAGGACTTCCAGTACTCTTGCAACCTCGAGCTTGATTGTGTCTTTGTTATAATAATTCTGCGATTTCAGATATACGTTATTCGGATCATATATTTTATTTTTAACAGCCTCTGATACATTTTCAAGACCTTTATATTTTATATCATAATACACATATCTGGTTTTTTCCCTGACATAAAAATATTCATCCACTTCAGCATCTTCTTTTTTATAAACCAAATGAGTATCCACAACAGCATCAAAGAATCCTCTGTCAAAATAAAACTTTTTGATCCTTTCTCCATCCTGAATATAAGTCAGCATATCAAAAACATCACCTTCGGATGAGGCGAGAATATTTTTCAGTTCATCTTCCGAGAATGTTTTAATTCCTTTAAATACAATATTAATATCATCTATCTCATAATTATTCACGGTTTGTTCGTCACTTTGGGAAAAAACGTTTTGCGCAAACAATAATAATACCAGATAAAGAATTAAAACTTTATATTTTGAGTAATAAGCAATCAAATATTGAATTAAATAAAAAAACCCAATAATCAGAAATTATTGGGTTTCCACAACTATTGGGCTTTGTTAGAAATCCTTACTTTCTTCGTCATAGAAAAAATCCTCATCTGTCGGATAATCCAGCCAAATCTCTTCAATGCTTTCAAATGGCTCTTCAGTATCTTCCATGTCTTCAAGATTATAAATTACTTCTTTTGGAGCGCCAGTTCTTACAGCATAATCGATTAATTCGAATTTGTTGGCCGGCCAAGGAGCATCGTCCAAGAACGAAGCTAATTCTAATGTCCAAACCATATTAATATACCTCCTGAATTTTAAATTAATTTAAATATTTGTGAATAAACTTTTGCAATATTAATAATGAAGCATTAAAAATCAATCTCTTAATCGTGGGTCTAATGCATCTCTTAAACCCTCACCTATAAGATTATATGTGACAACAGCTATAAATATCATAAGTCCCGGAAATATAGCGAGCCACCATGCATTTGATGCGCCTCTAGCTTCATTAAGAAGAGAACCCCAGGTTACTGTTGTAGCGCTGACACCAAATCCAAGAAAGCTCAAAGCTGCTTCTGTCAGAATTGCGCCTGCAATGGCAAAGGCTCCGGATACCAGAACAGGAGCAATTGCATTAGGGATAACATGCCTGAAGATAATCTGTTTTCCCGAAAAACCTATTGAATTAGCCGCTGTAATATATTCCATGTTACGGACTTTTAAAACTTCTCCCCTGATTAGTTTTGCATCACCTGTCCATGAGGTAAATCCTATAGCAGCCATAATATACCATATACTTGATCCGTAAATAGCAACTATTGTGATTATAAGAAAAAATGTAGGCAGCGTCATCATTATCTCTACAAATCTCATTACAAGCAGATCCACTTTACCGCCGTAATAACCTGCCATAGATCCAAGCGCTATGCCTATAAGCAACGCTATGCCGGCTGCAATAAATCCTACGGAAAGCGAGACTCTGGAGCCGTGAATGAGACCTGCAAGAAGATCCCTTCCTATGGCATCTGTTCCCAGATAATGATCTCCTCTTGGCGGACTGAGACTGTTCTTCAAATCGATCTCCCTTGAGCCGTATGGCACAGGTGTCCAGACTACGCTTTCAAGTTTGTTTTCATTATCAAGCTGCTTCCAGTTGACATTTATCATATCAGGAGACCATTTGCTGATTCCAATATCATTAAGATAATCCTTAATTACCGGGAAGTATGTTTCTCCTTTATAACTGGCATATAATGGTTTACTGCTTGACAAAAAATCAGCGGTAAGCGCAACAAATATCAGAAAGATCACAATATACATTGAAAACATTGCAAGCATGTTTTTTCTGAACTGATGTTTTACCAGCGACCAGTATGAAACACCAACTTCTTTCTGGGATTCCAGCTGCTTTTTGGTGAGACCTCCGTTGGTGTTGATTTTTTGCTTTTCTGAAGTTTCTTTATCTTCCATAAGATTTTTATGCTGCTTTTTTTGTGAATGCAATTCGCGGATCCACGAATGAATATAAAATATCTACAAGTAAAATTCCTATAACGGTAAGGAATGATGAAAGTACCAGTTCTGCCATTATTAAAGGATAATCCCTGTCAAGTATTGCCTGAAATGCCAGCTGACCAATTCCGGGTATAGAAAAAATAGTTTCAATGATGACACTTCCACCTATCATTGCCGGCAATATTCCGCCAACGAGAGTAATAATAGGAATTAATGAATTTCTTAATGCATGTTTCAAAACTACTTTTCTCTCGGATAAACCTTTTGCCCTGGCTGTTCTGATATAATCCTGTCTTATAACTTCGAGCATTGAGCTTCTCATCTGTCTTGAAAGAAATGCAAAACTTGCAAGACTTGATATTGTCACAGGAAGAAAGAAATGCATGAAATAATCTTTGAATTGACCGAATGTGCTCAGAGTATCAAAATCTTCGGAACGGATACCTGATGTCGGAAAGATCTTTATGTATTCAACATTGCATAAAAATACTATCGCCAGAGTCGCAACCCAGAAATTCGGCAATGAATATAGTATGAACAGTATTACCGTAGTAGTCCTGTCAATGAATGAATATTGCCTGGCTGCGCTGTAGATTCCGATCGGAATGGCGATAATGTAGATCAGCATAAAGGAAAAGAAACTGATAGTCATGGTCACCGGCAGTCTCTCAAAGATCTTTTCTAAAACAGGTCTGTTGTCTTTAAAAGAATTTCCAAAATCTCCCTGAAGCATATTCCCCATCCATATCAGGTATTGAGTAGGGAGAGGTTTATCCAGACCGAATTTTTTCTTGTAAAATTCCTTTGCCTGCTCAGTCATAAGATTCTTGGCATCAGTCTTTTGCGCTTCACCCGTCTGCCCTAATTTCATTTCAGTAGGATCACCGGGAGCAAGCCTGCACACAAGAAATGTTATCATAGTGATAACGATAAGCGTAGGGATAAAAAGTAAAATTCTTTTGATTACATAATCTTTCATCTGTTATGATATGATTGTTAAAATATAACAGGCGGAAAACCAGTTTTAAAAATTTTCCGCCTTAATATTAATGAAATTAATTCCTGTATTTTTGATTTACAGCAGGTGTCCACCATTCGTTTAATAATGGTGAATCCGGATATGCATACCATCTTGTATTTCTGAATCTGTCACTGTAAACATATCTTGACGGTTCAGTCCACATAAATGTAGTAGGCTGGTCATCATAGATCAGTTTCTGCCATTTCTTCAGGAGTTCGACTCTCTCATTCTCATCAAAAGTTACTCTGTTTTGCTCAAGCATTTTATCGCTTTCCGGATTAATATAGCTAATAAAATTACTGCCTTCCCCTTCTGCCTGTGATGAATGCCAGATCTGATATGGATCTTCCGGGGTTACTCCAAGTTGCCATGCTGCATAGCATGCATCAAATTCATGTTTTTTTGTCTTTTCAAGAAATACAGACCATTCATAATCCTGCAGATCAGCCTGAATACCAAGCTGCTTAAGCTGTTCGATAACGATCAGCATCACCTTTTTCCTTTTCGGATTATTATTGTTCATGAATGTGAATTTGAAATCAGTTTTTTTACCGTCGATCACTTTATCAAGCACACCGTCACCGTCAGTGTCTTTCCAGCCTGCGTCGGCAAGCATCTTTTTGGCAAGTTCCGGATCATACTTTATTTCGGGAAGGTCATTATTGTAATATTTGCTTTTTATAAAAACAGGTGAGCTCACAAGAGTTCCCATTCCATATACAATATTATCTATGATAGCCTCTCTGTTTATTGCATGACTAAGAGCCCATCTTACCTGCTTATCTGCAAACAAAGGATTTTTATTATTCCAAGCAATATAAACATATACAGGCTCTGTAACGAGTGCTTTTTTAAGTTTAAACTGTTCAGGGTTTTTGATATTCTCAACAAAGTCTATAGGCTGTATGACAAACATTTCATCCACTTCCTGATTCTTTGCTGCTACTACAGCTGCATTCTGATCCTGAATGGTTTTGAATACAAGCTTTTCAGGAAAATTAGGGATCTCGCTTTTGTTCCAGTAATTATCATTTCTTGAAAGAGTAACCGATTGACCCGTGATCCATTTATCAAGAACATATGGTCCGCTTCCGACTACATACTTCGGCTCTCTTGAAACTTCCTGTGAATTAAGGAATTCAGCATACTCCTGCATTTTGGGATACTTCTTAGGATCCATGCTCAAAGCGGCTGCATTGAGATCTTCCCAGGTAAAACTGTCATTCATGTTATCTTTGTCAAGTATGTGCTTTGGAGTAATTGCAGTTCCTCCTATAGTATAGACAGCTTTAAAATAAGGTTTTGACATGTTGATCCTGACCTTATATTTATTTCCGTCAACCAGCTCAACGCTCTTTACATCATTAAAATAATTTCTTAATGCCTGCGCATCCGTGAACGGATTCTTGATGGTTTTTATTGTAAAAATGACATCCTCTCCTGTAAGAGGTTTTCCGTCTGAGAAGGTTACATTTTCTTTAAGATCAAAAGTATAGGAGAGATGATCTTCACTTAAAAGAGGCGGAGCTTTTGCTATGATAGGTTTGATCTCATAAGTCACCCTGTCTATGTCAATCAGCGGTTCGAATATATAAATATATATACCTGAAGCCGCAGCATCATTTGTAACTGTTGGATTAAGTTTTTCAGCATCAGACATTTCCTGTCTTATTACCCAGTCACCGACTATGGCATCTTTTACATCTGACGGCTGAAGTTCTGTAAGTTCGAAGGTTTCATTCTCATTCTTTGCATTTGTATCTGCCTTTTGTCTGCCGCAGGAAGAAATGAATATCATTCCCGTGATCACAAAAGCAAATGCATAAAAAATTTTTCTTTTCATTTTTGTATGTTTTAATTAAAAATTGTTTAAAAATTATATACTGTTTATATAATAATTTGTTCTGCCCTGTTATTCAAAATCATGTTCAAAATATGCAGTAGATCTTTCAAGCCTGTCATTATTTGATTTTGAGGTATTTTTTTTTGATTTGGAGTTAATTTTATCTTCAAGACGTTTACGGAAAATTTCCGCAGCATTATAACCATAATGTTTGCATAAATAATTCAAAGCAATGACTTCAGCGATTACGGTAATATTCTTTCCGGGGAAAATAGGCAATTTTATCAGTTCAACATCAACTTCCAGCAGATTTAATGCAGAGCTGTCAAGACCGGTCCTGTCATATGCTTTATCTTTATCCCAGTCTTCCAGTTCCACTATGACTTCCACTCTCTTCTGGTATCTGATAGATCTGATCCCGAAGATCGTCTTTACATCTATGATTCCCAGTCCGCGGATCTCCATTATATGTTTTGATAAAGCTGTTCCTGATCCCATTAATACACCTTCGCCTTTTTTTGCAACAACAACGACATCGTCAGTTACAAGCCGGTGTCCTCTTTCTACAAGATCCAGAGCTATTTCACTTTTCCCGATACCTGATTTTCCCGAGAATAACAGCCCGACCCCGTAAACATCCACGAAGGATCCGTGTATGGTTATCTGTGAGGTAAACTGGTCATCAAGGAAATCACTTATGAAATATGACAATCGTGTTGTGGGATAAGGTGTTTTAAAAACAGAAACGTTTTTTTCCTCGGCTATTTTTATTAACTCCTCGGGTATTTTATTACCATTGGTTACTATTATGCATGGAATGTCAAATGAGAAAATCCTTTCAAGTATTTCTTTTCTTTCCTTTGAATCAAATTGTCTGAGATATCTTATCTCGGTATTACCAAAGACCTGAACCCGGTTGTATGTGAAAAGCTTCACATATCCTGCCAAAGCCAGACCCGGTCTGTGAATGTCCTTTTCTGAAATTAACTTATCGGGATTTATTTCGGGAGCTGTTACTTTCTCAAATTTAAATCTGTCCCTGCATTCAGAAAAGAAAAACTCAACGGTAATGGAATTTTTTTTTAACTCCTTTATATTCTCAAACTTTCCTGCCAAATTATATTGTCTTTATTATCTCTTTTTTTATATTGTTTTTTTCTTTCTTGTTCTTGCTTTTATATTTTAACAACTGGGTTTCAATTTTATCTATTGCCTTGTCAATGGATTTATGATAATCATCCGAACTTTCACTCGCGGCGATCAGTTTATCTCTCAGTTTTATATTTATCTCACAACTTTTTATACTGTTAACTGCTTTCTCAAAGGAAAGAATTACATCAGCATGCAGAATCTCTTCATGGTATTTACTCAGAGTTTCAATTTCATTTTTAATGTAATCCTGCAAAGTTTCATGCGCCTTAAAATGCCTGGAGGTGATGTTAATTTTAATCATTTTCGATTTGGATTAGATTATTAATAAATAGGGTTGATTGTGTTGCGAATATGGTAAAGAATATATTTAATTTCAACTGTAAAGTTATAGGTAACCTGGAATAAGTATTAAGTATTAAGTATTAAGTATTAAGTATTAAGTATTAAGTATTAAGTATCA